>JAUSKF010000002.1 GCA_030646995.1 bacterium
CTAAATATTTACGGTCACGCTTGTACCCGAATCCTTCAGTCGCTTTGCCGTTTTTCTTCTTACCTTTGAGGTAGTCCAGGCGATACGGTGGGTCTGTCAGGCAGAGCGACGCCTTATCGCCGCCCATGAGTTTCGTCATATCGGCTGCAATAGTGGAATCGCCACACATAAGCTTATGTTGGCCCAACTGCCAAACATCGCCCTTCTTAATCAGGATTTTGGTGATGTTGAGTTTCTTTAGCTCCTTTTGGAGGTCAAAGATTTCCGGATTCTCGTCAACACCAAAGATGTCGTCTAGGTCTTCGCTGGAGAAGCCGACGTCTTTCAAAAAGATTTCGTCGAAGTCCGCCAGCAGGGTCCAGTCAAACTCGCCGGTGTTCAAATTTAATCTGATACAAATTTCCTTTTCCTTTTCGATGTCGGGAACATTGATATAGACGACTGGCACTTCCTTGAATCCCATTTCCTTAACCACCTCAAGTCGGAAATGGCCACCGATCACGATGTTCTTCCGGCTCGGAGCAGAATTAGCCAGGATTGGATCTACGACACCGAATTTTTTAATGCTTTCTTTCAACTGATCCGACTGCTCCTTGGAGTGCTTGCGGGGATTGTACGGTGCCGGCCGCAAATCGGCGACCGGAACGTACTGAATGTTTAATTTTTTATCCATTTTATTTTTTATTATTTTTTTAATGCGTAAGTTTTAATCGACCCAACCAAGCAACGAAAAACGCCCAGACACGTGTCGCGAGTTTGCGACAAATGTCTGGGCGTTCCAGACGATGCTCTTCTAATTGTTAATTTAACTATACCACGGTTGTTTTAAAATCTTCAACCATGGAAACCCATTCCTTAAGGTCTAGAACAATGTGGGAAAGAGGGCATTTTGGATTCGGGCAAGAAATTTCACATTTATCTCCCGTCTTTACGGTAATTACCCTGTTAATGCCGCGATCTGGTCTAACCATAAACTCATAAGTTCCGTTGGCGAGATCCTTTTTATATACAGGGGTGCCGCATTCACAACGAAACAATCGCGTTATTCGTCCGTCGCTGTGTTTTATAAGATCCATCATATTAGCGGTTTACATTATCTCGCTCGGAACCATCTGGATTATCGCGTACATATTCTCTGCCGTTGATTTTTACAATATGGACGTCGGGATGTCTGCCATTTTTCACTTCTTTTACAGCTTGAAGCCGCGGTACGTGGGGCCGTGAACCGATTTTATAGCTTTCGTTCCGGTTATTAGGTCCGTCGTTATTTCCTCTTACGTGCGCCATAGATAATTTAATTAATAGCTTGGTTTATAATATCGACCTTCTTTAATTCTAAGCCCTGATTTACGGCTTGTCAAGCGTTATGGGCTATTGTAATTTCTGCGGGCTTATGATAGTATAAAAATATGCACGAAATACAAGAAAAGCTTCTTCAGTTTTCCAGAGAGAAAAACCTTGGCCAATATACACTCAGAGAAATAGGGGGGTTTATTAATGTACATTCTCCCCAAAAAGTAAAACACCACCTTCAGCAGCTGGAGAAGCGAGGGCTTATTAAAATTGACAAAATAAAGGGAATTATTGAGCCGATACAACCTGGATGGACAAAGCGGATTTTAAAAAAGGCTGCCCGGATTTTTAATATACCAATTTATGGAATGGCGCAGTGTGGTCCTAAAGGAGTTCTTGCCGAACAAAACCTCGAAGGATTTCTTCGAGTCTCGGACGCGCTCTTACAACGAAAACCAAAGAAGTCATTCTTCGTCGTGCAAGCAAGTGGTCTATCGATGAATGCGGTGAACGTGGAAGGGAAATCTATCGATGACGGTGATTACTTAATTATTGATCGGGAACTAATCAACCCATTAAATGATGACGTTATATTGGGAATTATTGATAACATGGCCGTCATTAAAAAATACATCAAAGATGAAAAAAATGAGCAAATTATTCTTAAATCAGAATCAACGCAAAATTTCCCGCCAATTTATTTGCACAAAAATGATAATTTTATAATCAACGGAAAAGTCGTCCAGGTCATTAAAAAACCGAATTAAACATGAATCAAAAGATTAAAGACAGATTGCGAGCTAATAAGTTGGAGTACTATGATGCGACAGACGACAAGGTGGCAGTAATCCAAAAGCCTACTCTGGAAAAGATTCGCAAAGATGAACGACACCTTGGGTTAAAGATTGGATCTTGGTGGGGCAGCCTGGCATTGGGTAGCTCACTGCTTTTTTCATTAGCAACCACTGAAAATTTTGGAGCATTTATGGGGATTGGCGGATCTGCCTGGCAAGCCATCTTTTTTATAGGATTAGCGATCGCAATCATGGCTTTTATAACGCTTTCCGTTGCCTTAGCGCCTCGCTTACTCAGATTCTTAACAGGTAAAGACAATTCAGACGAAGACACGATTTTTATCGAGAAAAATAGGATTAATGGCAAGAAAGAAGAAAAATAATTTTATGAATTGGCACCAAGAAAAAATTAAGAAGCACCCTCAATGCACCAACACTCAGTTAGTATCGGATGTTGATATCCTTTATCCGCCGTTTGCGCTGGCAATATTGAAAATCTTTGCTAAAGCTCGTGAGGCAGGATTAGGTATTTGTATTTACGAAACCTACAGAGCTCAAGAAAGACAGTTGGAATTGTTTGATAAGGGGAAAACGAAATTAAAAAGTAACGGAATGCACCATTTCGGAGTGGCAACGGATATCGTGTTTTTTAATGACAAAAAGTGGCCGAGCTGGGACGCCACGCACCCATGGTCGCGATTAGGAGAGTTTGGAAAGAGCTTAGGTCTTTATTGGGGCGGAGATTGGGAAGACTTTCGCGATCTGCCGCATTTTCAATTGATAAAAGCTACGTCGGCAGAACAGGCAAAAATTGTAAACGGCGAATATCCAGCTTATGACTCCCAAATTGATAGCTATCTAGAGCAACTTATTCCAGCTTACAATAAAGTAAAATCTTCCAATTACTCGGATCCTAGCATGCAGGATTTTCTATTAGTTTTTAAGAAGATTGAATCACCAAAAATTATAGAGTCAGAACCAACTTCTACTGAGAAAGCCGAACACATTTCCGACCTTCCTAAAGAAAATAAGAGGCCGGAAACGTCTATATTAAGCGTCATTTTGGCGTGGTGTACGGAGCAAATTAAAAAATTAAGAAAACCAAAATAAGATACGAGACACGCCATCGGAATGTCTTATTTGTCTCATTTTGGTTGCCTTCAAGTGACCTGACTGCGTCCTGTAATCGTTATCCGGAGCTCAAAAATCCCTTTTAAAACTTGCCCCAGATAGGTTCAGAACCCCCTCGGGGAGCAAAGCAGGACGAGCGTCGCCTAAAGCGGCGCTTTTCCTTTTGCGGAAGGTGTTTTAGCTGATATAATGAAGCCATGCAAAAAATAGCTACAAAAGTATTTGTCTGTGCGTCGGTTGTTTTTGGAGTGGTGGGTATTCTAAATGTGCTGACATTGCCTGAAGGAGGAGACAACAATGCCTCACCTCTGCACATGATATTTATGAAGCTCATGTTTATCACGGTGATGATTATCCTGCCTTCGTTTGCATTAAGCATCGCCGGCAAGTATCTAAACGGTAAATCTTAATAATAAAAAAGCCCCTACTTTATGGGGCTTTTTAGAAACTTCATTAAATAACGTTGCATGCACAGTCAATCACTTTCAAAACGATACAGTCACCTCCTGTCTGTATTTTTGTTCGCCCTCTTGTTAATACTCGGTTTTATATTTCGGGAGCGACTGGGGGCGCAATTGAGATTTTTGAGAACGCAGATTTTTCCATGCAAGAATCCGATTACCTATTCGATAGGAGTATTTGACGCACGATTCGGAATATCCAAAGCAAACTTTTTAAGAGCCATACAAGAAGCGGAAGCAATTTGGGAAAAGCCGATAGATAAGGAGCTTTTTTCTTATGCAACGGATGGAAATCTACTGGTTAATCTGGTCTATGATTATCGCCAGAATACAACTCAAACGCTACAGGAGCTGGAATTAAAAGTAGATCAAAGCAGAGCTTCCTATGAAGAACTTAAAAGCAAGTATGAATCAATGATTTCTCAATTCGCGCAGGATAAAAGCGCGCTTGAGTTTCGCGTTACGGCTTTTGAATTGCGGAAAAGGACTTATGAAGCTGATGTGAGGCGCGGATCCGCCAGCTGGCGGAGGCAAAAGCATGTTTCCGAAGCAGAAGATAACCGTTTAAACGCGGAAGGAGAATACCTTGAGTACGAGGCGATGGTTTTAAATGAGATGCAGGCTGGTTTAAAGAAACAAGTCGGAGATATTAATATTCTTGCGAGAACCCTTAACGATCTGGCGAGCGCGCTTAATCTTAATGTTGCCAGCTACAATGACGTAGGAGGGACTGTGGGCGGAAATTTTACGCAAGGGGTGTATGAAAGCCACGGAGCAGGTGGGACAGAAAGCATTACTGTCTTCCAGTATGATTCCTATGAAAAACTGGTGCGCGTCTTAGCGCATGAGTTGGGGCATGCTCTTTCTCTTGAGCATATCGATAATCCGGATGCAATTATGTATCGGTTTAATCAGGGAGACAATGATACGCTTACAGCCATTGATCTTCTTGCGCTCAAATCTCATTGTAGAATTAGTTTATAGAGCCAAAATAAAACACCCCATTTGGGGTGTTTTATTTTTATTGAATCGGAGCCAGCACTACTACCTGCGGGTTTTCCCGCACCACGATGAAGCGTCGCTTCCAGCCCTTCAAGAAATCAGCTTCGGAAATATTTTTTTCTACTTTATTTCCGGAAGCCGGATCATGATAGAAAATCATTCCATCCTCCATTCCGGTTACCACGACGATATGTCCAAGCATAGCTTTCGGATTGAATTTATTGTGGATTGATACAATCACCGGACCCACTTTCAAGAAGTCCTTGAACTTACCAAACACCGTCAGGTTGTCCAAATGCATGTAGTCATAATTTTTTCCGGTAAGGCCATATAATCCGGCGAGCGCGGAAAGTTCTTTATGCTTCCAGCCTATGCCGGGTTTGTAGGCGCCCAAATCTAACGCCTGCAAAAGCAGGTTTGCAACCGAGACGCTTTTCGGCTTATAAAACTCCATTGCCATCGCCATACTGGCGATGCCGCAAGCCGAACTCTGCCACTCAATTTGTGGAATGTCTCGGAATTGCGAATAAAAAGGGACGTTATCGTAATGTATCATAGCAATCGATTCTATCACAAAAATAGGCCTATGTCAATCCGCCAGCCGGCGGATGAAAAAGGGTGTAAGATGTAGATATATATGAGTATTTGGCGGGTTTTACTGCAGGATTATAAAAAGCACACAGTAGGCGTGCTGGTGTCTATTCTACTGGTTTTGGTTGGCTGGGTATATATTGAATCGCAATACATCGGCTATTTTTATCCGGGAGTCGCCATTGCCGGCGAGCCCGTTGGCGGTAAGACCTATGCGGAGGTATTCGTTGATTTTAAAACGCGTACCGAGAAATTAATGACTGATGGTTTCCGGGTTGTTCTCACTGGTGAGAAAGGCGAGAAAAAGGTGCATATTCCGTTTGCTATCAGCGGCTTAACTGCCGACAATTTGGTGGAATATTTTTCACTGGGTGCATGGGAGGAGGTAACCGAAGAGGCCTATAAGTTTGGTCGCTCCGGTCCTTTGCTGGTTCAGCCACTGCGTAAGTTATCCGCGCTTCTTTTCGGTACTAATTTTGAATTACCCACAGTAACGCGCAAATACGCCCTGCAGTCACTTTTATCTCGGGAGTTAAGCGGATTTTTCAAAGAAGCAGTGCCGGCTCGTTTCGTGTATGACGGCGCGTTTATGGCCATCGCAAAAGAAAAAAACGGGGAGAGCGGAGGCGTGGATGAAATTGCGGAGATTATTAATTTGCGGCTGGCCGCGCTCGATCCTTCCCCAATTCTATTTTCTTCTGTGCCGGTAATGCCGGCGGTTACCGCCAAACAGCTTGAGCCATTTCTAAAACTTGCGAACGAAGTCTCTAATGCGACGAGCCTTGTTTTTTATTATCGGGATAGCCGATGGAAGGTGAGTGGCCGCACGCTCGCGACTTGGCTCACAGTCAAAAAAGAAAATGAAATCGGAATAGACAATGTTAAGTTGAAGAATTTTCTTGCGAAGACGGTGGCGCCGATTATAGACAATCCGCCGCGGAACAGCCGCTTTGAAATGCGCGGCGGCGTTCTTACCGAAATCATTCCGGGCAAGCCCGGCAATGTGGTGGATATAGAAAAGACGATTCAGCAGGTGGAGAGCGTGGTTTACACAGTGCAGAGCTCTTACGCTACCACCGCCAATCTTTTGCTGGCGCTTACTTCGGCCGGTTCGCAGGTGGATGTGAAGGCACGGACGGGAGTGATTGAGATTCCGATTGAGATTATTCAAGCCAATCCTCAAATCACTAAGCTGGTAGTTGATAATTACGGCATCAAAGACTTAGTTGGTTCTGCAAAAACCAGCTTTAAAGGAAGCAGCAGCGACCGTAAGCATAATATTGAAGTCGGCGTTTCTAAGCTGAACGGCATTCTACTCGCGCCCGGCGAAGAGTTTTCTGCGGTGAACGGTATCGGTGAAACCAACGAAGAAGAGGGTTTCGTAAAGGAATATGTTATTAAAGATAATAAGAGTATTAAAGAATTTGGCGGAGGGCTTTGCCAGCTTGCCACCACGCTTTTTCGGCTTGCGCTGGATACGGGGTTGCCGGTTACCGAGCGAACTAATCATCGGTATGTCGTCGGATATTACGGGCCGGGGTTGGATGCCACTATCTACGGACCGACGCCCGATCTCCGCTTCGTGAATGATACGGGCAATTATCTTCTTTTGCAGGGAAAAGTTGAGGGCAGTGAGTTGGTCTTCGAATTGTATGGTCAGCGCGATGGCCGTATGGTGGAAATTTCCGCTCCGGTTTTAACAGATGAAATTCCGGCGCCGAGTGAAAGATACGTTCCTACGGCGGATTTGAAAATCGGTCAGATGGAGTGCACCGAAACCCCACGCAAGGGAGTTACCGCTGATGTAGCTTATGATGTGCGTTACTTAAACGGCGATACAAAAAACCAGATTTTTCACAGCGTCTACCAGCCGTGGCAGAAGATCTGCTTGTTCGGCACTACTCCTATCTGATTACCTTCTGCCCTCTTGAACACGCCATTCCTATTGGTATAATTCAGTAAGTAACTTTTTGAGGTCTCGGCCGTGGAACACAAAAAGCCGGAGGATATTGATAAGGAAGCGGTGGAACTTTTTAAGAAAGAAGATGAGAAAGCAGTGGACGAGCTCCACGAAGCTTTGAAAATTGATGGCGCCGTGAAATTGATGGCCGGCTATATTGAAAAAGGATTTCTCACTCACGACGAGCCACTCATTCAGGCATTGGAGAAGCTGGAAAAGAAAAAGTTTGAGCTTATTGGGATTGACCCCGATGAGGCCGAGGAAGACGAAGATAAACCACCTAGCTAGGTGGTTTTTTGTTCCTTACCGTTCCGTTATGCGTTATATTTGTTATGAGTTCTTATAGTTCTACTTACTACTTACTACTTACTACGTACTACTTAATACTTACTACTACCCCAATGACCCTCTCCAAAACCGACTACATCCTCTTCCGGGAATGCCCGAAAAATACTTGGTATAAAATCCACCAGCCCGATATTTACTACAAAGCGGAGCTTTCGGAATTTGAGAAACACATTATTGAGACCGGAAATGAAGTGGAGCTGGTCGCTCGGCAATTATATCCGGACGCGGTTTTGGTTGAAGGCCGGGACGAGGGGGCGCAAAAACTTACCCGGGAGCTCATCGCCAAGAAACAGAAAGTAATTTTCCAGCCGGTTTTTCTAAAAG
This sequence comes from bacterium, assembly GCA_030646995.1. NCBI lineage: Bacteria > bacterium. The sequence continues at coordinate 7,905 of JAUSKF010000002.1, forward strand.
ACGGTTTTCTGGCGGCGGTGGACGTATTGGAATATAATCCGGCCACAAAGAGCCACGACATTACTGAAATCAAAGCCTCTAACGAGGCCGATAAGAAGCGGCACTACTATGACCTCGCCTTTCAGGTAAATCTGCTGAAGCGGTGCGGTTTGAAAATTGGCAAAATCAATTTGATGCACCTCAATCCCGAATACACCCGCTTTGGTAAGTTGGATATCAAACAGCTTTTTGCGATTGATGATGTGACTTTGGAAATCAGCGAGCTCGGCGAAGAAGTCGCTTTGGAAATGGAGCAGGCGTTGAAATACCTTTCCAGCGACACCGAACCGCCCGGCTCCTGCAGCTGCCTATATAAAGGAAGGTCCAATCATTGCACCACCTTTCATCACTCCAATCCTACCGTTCCGAAATACAGCGTCCATGATATTTCCCGCATCGGCTTGAGCAAAAAGAAACTGGCCGAGCTTATGGATGGCAGTCATTTCGATATCAAGGAAGTTCCGGAAGAGATGGAGTTGTCGGAGGGTCAGCGAAATCAGGTAAATGCCTATATATTCAATAATATCTTGATGGATAAAGGGGGGATTCGCGAGGAGTTAAAAACTTTAGTGTATCCGATTTATTTTATTGATTACGAAACTTTCCCCTCTGCCGTTCCAATGTTTGATGGCTTTTCTCCGTATCAGCAAATCCCGTTTCAATATTCTCTATTCGTTTTAGAATCCGCTGGTTCAGCATTGAAGCATTTCGAATTTCTCCACGATAAAGTTTCCGATCCCAGCAAAGACTTCGTGGAATCCATGCAAAAACAGATTGGAAAAGTGGGGAGTTTGATTGTTTGGAGTAAAAAATTTGAATGCACAATTAATAAGCAGATTGCTGAAAGAGTTCCGGAGGCCGCGGGATTCATTGAAGATATCAATAACCGCACCTACGACCTGATGGATGTCTTTACCAAACAGCACTATGTCCACAAAGATTTTAAGGGCAGCACTTCTATTAAGAAGGTTCTGCCTGTGCTGGCGCCCGAGCTTTCATATAAGGAATTAGCCATCCAAGAGGGTGGCACTGCCGCCTCGAGCTGGATGAAATTAATTGGCAACGACCTCTCGGCGGTCGAAAAGACCCAACTTCGTAAAGATATGCTGGCCTACTGCAAGCTGGATACCCTCGCAATGGTCCGCATTTTGGAGGAGCTGGAAAAGATGATAAAATAAACCGGTAATTAACTTATTCACAGTCGACCTTGAATCATTTATAGCGTATATGCTATATTCATTATGTACACACATCTAACATCAGAAGTCGAAAAATACATCTTGTCCTTGCCTCAAGATGACCGAGAAAAACTAATTGATATGATCAAGGAATTAGCGCTAAAGAACGGCAAGCTAAACTCCGGTCACACAAAGTACCTAAGGGATAAAATATGGGAATTGCGTCTGGATTCCGGCAAAAGGCAGCATCGATTACTTTTCACAATCGTTCAAGAATCGATGATTGTGATGCTATCCGCCTTTACTAAGAAGACCAGAAAGACACCCCATAAAATAATTGAACGGGCCACGAAGTTGCGGTCGTTAATATTAAAAGAATTAAATGAAAAATAAAATTACAGTAAAGCTTGAAGGGAAAAAAGTCACACTTCGGCCTTTTGGGGATTTCTTAAAAGAACAGTACCCAACTAAGAAATTGCGCGTTAAGGCTGATGCGCGTTTTCAAAGATTCTCTTTTGGTTATGAAGTTTTTCTTGCTCGAAAGAAAAAGCACCTCACTCAAGCTAAATTAGCTAAAAAGCTAGGCACTACCCAAAGCGAAGTTGCTCGCATAGAAAGCGGTGATCAGAACGTAACCTTTGATAAGATCAAAGAAATTGCCAAAGCTCTGAATCAGCCATTTTTGATCAAGCCATAAGATCAATTTCAGTATGTGCAAATTTTGCACATACTGTCGCAAGTGCTAAATTATAAGCCATGGGTCACAAACTAATCTTCCTCGACACCGAAACCACCGGCAACGATATTTTCAAAGATCGTATCTGCCAAGTCTGTTATAAAACTTCTGATGGAATTTATCAGGGGTTTTTCAAGCCGCCCGTGCCGATTTCCGTGAAGGCAATGTCCATAACTCATATCACCAACAAGATGGTCGCCGATAAAGAAACCTTTCAGGGCAGCAAGATGAAAAAAGAGCTTGAGGGTTTATTTGCTGAAGGAATCCTCGTGGCCCACAATGCGAAATTTGATTGCGCGATGCTGGAAGCCGAAGGAATGTCTATTCCGAAGCGCATCTGCACTTTGCGCGTCACGCGGCACTTGGATCCGGAGAATACTATTCCCGAATATAATCTGCAATATTTGCGCTATCACCTCGACCTTGATGTCCAAGACGCCCACGCCCACGATGCCGAAGGGGATGTAAAAGTTTTATGCGCTCTATTTCAGCGCTTGCTCGCTAAAATGGTAGAAACGGGAATGACCGAGAGCGCGGCTATCGCTTCTATGCTCGATGTCTCCAGCCGGCCGTCGTTGTTCCAGTATTTTAATTTCGGGAAATATAAGGATAAGAAAATTGGGGAAGTAGTTAAAACCGACAGGGGATACCTGCAATGGATGCTGGACCGGAAAATGGAAGAAGGCGGGCAAGACGAAGACTGGATCCACACCCTCAAGCATTTTTTGGGGATAGTTCTTTAGAGCTTATTAAAATTTTGGTATGAACGTTTTGATTACCGGAACGGATAAAGGAATAGGAAAAGCTCTCGCGGAAAAATTTCTCGCGGAAGGGCACTTTGTGTTTGGCGCGTATTTATCCGAGGCGTTTCCGGCATCCGATGCCTCGGCGTCCCATCAGCTTGATTTGTCGTCTCCCGAAAGCATTGCCGAATGCGCTAAGAAGATTTCGGAGTCAGGAAAAAAGATAGACATCTTGATTAACAACGCCGGCATTCTTTTGGATGAGGATGAAACAAGGGTTTTAGTAGATAAATTGCGCGAGACATTGGAAGTTAATTTAATCGGCACTATCGATTTTACTGAGCGTGTTATTCCAATGATTCCTAAAGGTGGTCATATTGTAAATATTTCTTCCACCGCCGGATCTTTGGAATTTGCCGGTACCGGAAAGAGTCATCACCCGTACCATTATCCGAGTTATAAAATTTCTAAAGCGGCGTTGAATATGTATACACGAACTCTTGCTACAGCATTAAAGGATTCCGAAATTATCGTGTCATCCGTTCATCCGGGTTGGACGAAGACGGCGATGGGCGGACAGGAGGCAGATATAACTTCGGAAGAAGCGGCGGCGGGTATTTATAAATTTGCGATTTCCAAACCTGAAACGGGACTCTTCTGGTTCAAAGGAGAGCGTTTGCCGTGGTAAAATTTCTCTATGAAAAAGAAACGTAAATTCGCGATTTTTGATATTGATGGCACGATTTTCCGATCCAGTTTACTAATTGAACTCACCGAAGGGATGATTCATCGGGGAATTTTCAAGCCGCGCGTTAGAAATGTTTACACCAAGGCATATAAAAAATGGTTGGATAGAAAAGGGCCATACGGGGAATATATCAATGCAGTTGTAAAAGCTTTTGAAACGAACATTAAGGGCGTGCCGGCAAAAGCATTTTTTAAAATCTCCAAGCAGGTAGCTGATTTTCATAAAGACCGGACTTATCGATATACCCGTCAACTAATCACTGACCTGAAGAAGAAGGGCTACTATCTTCTCGCCATTTCTCATTCGCCGCTTTCAGTACTGCAAGATTTTTGCCGAAAAATTGGCTTTGATAAAGTCTACGGTCGGGTGCATGAAGTTAATAAAAACGGTAAGCTCACCGGCGACACTATGCATCTTGAACTCATCTCCGACAAGGCGAAGATTCTCCAGCGCGCAATTGAAAAAGAAAATCTTACTTTAAAAGATTCGGTGGGAGTGGGGGACACAGAAACCGACATCCGCTTTTTGGAAATAGTAAAAAATCCGATTTGTTTCAATCCGAACTCGGGACTTTATAGACACGCTAAAAAAGCCGGTTGGAAGGTAGTGGTTGAGCGGAAAGACGTAGTTTTTGAACTCTAGTTTTGATATGATATAGCCATGGAACAAAAAATAAATTCACATCGGTTAGGGATGGTAGTCGGCGCGGTCGCGGGTCTGTGGCATGTGGGTTGGTCGGTGTTGGTAGTTGCGGGAGTGGCTCAAGCATTGATAGATTTCGTGTTTCGTGTGCATTTTATGGAGCCGCTCTATCATATCGGAGAATTTAGCCTTGGAACTGCGGTGGCGCTGGTTTTAGTAACTTCGATTATTGGTTATATTTTCGGCTGGTTGATTGGGACGGTTTGGAATAGGATTTACCGGTCTTAAATAAAAAACCGCCCCTGCGCATTAGGGGCGGTTTTTTATTTGAAGAGTGGGGTGTTTGTGATAGCATCTTAAGCAGTTCTTACTATGAACCCAATCATAAATAGGAGGCTGGATGACATTTCTCTGGTGCCTGCTTTTACTGCTGATTATCGCTCAATTGGCCGTGATTCCGTTCTGGCCGAGGATTGTACGGAAAGTAATTCGTCGCAGGCCAGCCTCGTCGAGTCTAGGCGGGCCGACGCGGAAATTCTGGAATTTGGTTTTGAATGCCTCAATTTACGGAGTAGTGCTATTTTTTACCTTGATTCCGTTTATTCGGGTAAGTCTGATTATCGCTGTAGAATCGGCGGTTGTTGATAAAAAAGAGGCGCCTAGTGTGTATTTTAGCCATGAAAGCGAACGGTTTGTGGACATCCGCGGGCAGATTCATGTGCATTGTTATCTTTCACATGATTCAAAGGGAACTCTGGAGGAAATTACCGACGCTGCAGTAAAAAACGGTGTGCGCTGGATCATTCTCACCGACCACATCAGTAGGCTGCCCCCCGGCGATTACCCGGATCAACTTAACGGAGTTCTGTTGGTTTACGGATGTGAGCGGAATTATCTCGAAGGAACTTCGGTCTTCCGAGCTTCGTTGAAAGATCAGAAAGAAACGCTTTACCTGCATGGACACGTCGAGAGTTTCAGCGGAGCCGCGGATTCAAAATGGATTTACCAAAAAGAGGATAAGGATCCGGTAATCCATTGGGACGCTCTAGAAGTGGTGAATTTTCACGCCAACGCGTTGGATAACAAGTTGGGTATTCTAGGCTCGGTATTTTTTTACCCAACTAGTTTGTACAACAATATCACCACTCTGATTCCCAGAAATTTTGACTATTGGCAGAAGCTGGCGGAGCGTGAAGGTCGGCCCATCCCAATTTTCGGAGCCCCCGACGCGCATCAGAACATAAAAATTCTGGGTGTGCAGGTTGATCCCTACGAGCTGACTCTCGGCCTCATCTCGACTCACATCTGGATAGAGAAAGATGGCGAATTGAATCAAGATACTATTTTCGAAGCAATTAAAAAGGGGCGCAGCTACATTGCCTTTGATTATCTCGGGGATCCGACCGGATTTAAATTTTACGCGGAATCTCTGAAGAGTCGGTGTATGACTGGAGAATCAATGTCGGCGCCGAAATATCTTAGTGTTTGGGCGCCCGGCGAAGACTCATATGTCAAAACAAAATTCTATCGGGACAATGTATTTGTTGGTGAAGTGTCCGGTGGTCTGGCTTATATGCTCGATCCTCAGCCGGGATTTTGGCGTGTGGAGCTTTGGAAAGATGACCGCCCGTGGATTATCAGCGGGCAAATCCTTGTTAAGTAACCTCGACATTGTCGGGGTTTTTTATTACTCTATCTGCGTACTTTGAAAAAAGAGGAGGTAGGATGAAGCGCTGGCTGAAGCGATTGGCGATTCCGGTTGCAGCACTTTTGGCGTTCGCCGGCGTGTATTACGCCGCGAATTACAATACTGCCCGATACAATTTTGCGGTAGTGCAAGAAGGAAAGATTTACCGTTCCGGTTTGCCGGATGAAGCCTTTCTTGCCGAGATGGTTGAAAAAAGGAAAATCAAAACCATTATCAGTTTTTTGGGACGGCCGACAGATGACGAAAAAAAGCTTATTGAAACTCATGGAATCCGGGTTGTGAATATAAAAATGTATGTATCCAGAGATCCGACTGATGAGCAGATTGAACAGTTCCTTACATTAGTCAGCGACCCTGCAAATCAGCCGGTGCTGGTTCATTGCCGGGGCGGCGCGGACCGGACCGGTCTGATGATCGCTCTCAAGCGAGTACTGCATGACGGCTGGAGCTTGGAAGCGGCGGAAAAAGAGATGAGTTTCTACCGAAATCTTCCGCTGTTCACGCCGATGCCGCAGAGGAAACTCCGGCAGTACGTTTTGGAAAAATCGGTCGTGGATAAGCGCTGCGCCTACTCTAACAAGTCGGTGGGCAGTTTCCGGGCGGCGGCCGACAAAGAAGTGATCACACCGATCGGTCAGACGAATCTTGCGGGATTTTCTCCAAAGCGGCTGTCGCTGGGGGTTCATGATGATCTTTACGCGCGTTGCTTGATTTTGGAATGTCCTCACGGAGAAAAATTGGCGATTGTTTCACTGGATCTGGTGGGCTTCCTTCGTTATGACGTTCTAAAAGTTCGCGAAGAGCTTAGGAAAAAAGGAGTAATCCATCCGGATTCTTTGATTATTGTTTCCACTCATCAGCATGCCGGTCCGGATCCTATCGGAGTTTGGGGAAGATCTATTCCATTCGCCCCGCATCTATCAGGTTCCGGACGAGACGAAGAGTATCTTGCCTCGGTGCGCGCAAAGATCGTAAACCTCGTTGAGCGCTCAACGAAGAAGCTGGAGAAAGCCGAGTTGTCGGTGATCCAAGCATCGGGCAAGGGATATTCCAAAAACGTTCGGATCAACGAAGATTTGGACACCTCACTAATGGCTCTAGTAGCAAAGGGCGATAAGGGAGTGATCGGCACATTGGTGAACTTTGGAGTTCATCCGGAAACCTATCGGGACAAAAATCAGGTGATTACGGCCGATTTTCCGGGAGTGCTGGTTCAGAAAATGGAGGCCGAATTCGGTGGTACGTCGCTTTTCGTGAACGGACTCTGCGGAGCGATGGTTTCGGTCCGTACGAACGACCTCAAGATCGAAAACCCGACCTATGAACAGCGCGCGGAAGCAGTGGGCGCCGGCTTGACCAAGCGTCTAGTTGAAGAAGCGATTAGCGTAAAACCGATTGATTGTTCCGGAGGATGTTTGCGGATTCGGAAAAAGCTGGTCAAGATCCCGCTGACTAATTTCGTGTTTCAGGAATGCGTGAAGTTGGGTGTCTTGCCGCACAACCGCGATACGATGACCGAAAAACAGGAAGCGATCACCGAAGTCGGGATCATCGACATTGGTGATCTGCGGATCCTGTTGGTACCCGGAGAGATGCAGCCCGGATTCGGACTGAAGATCAAAGAGATGACCGGCGCCGATATGGTTTTTGGTCTCGCCAACGACGAGATTGGCTATATCATCGCCACTGAAGAGTTCTATCGGGTAATCGATCATCCCAAAAAAGGAAAAGTGGACGTTTACGCTTACGAGCGGACGATGTCGCTCGGTGAAGAAACCGGAAATAAGATATACGAAGCATTCAAACAACTGGTAACCGAATAGGTTGCCAGTTTTTTATTTTTTCTGTATTGTATGGGGCAGAACGTTGAAAGGAACAAACGATGAACATCTTCGGAGTCGCCGTGGAAGCGGTGTACGGCCTGATTTTAATGGTGATCGTTGCCGCTTTTGTGTTGGGTTGGAAGCCTAAATTTTCTCCAAAAAAATTCCAGCTCATTAGCGGAATTTTGATAGTGAGCAATCTTGTTCTCTTGGCTATTCTCAAAGAACAGGGAATGTACAATAGGACGTTTGCCTACTTGCTGGTCCCTCTCTTTTTGATCGGCATCGGCTACAAGCCGTTTTCAAACAAGCTGATGGTTTTTCTCGCTGGCTGGATGTGGCTTTGCCTTGAATTAGGGGTGGTGTATAGCAATTACGTCACCATGCTTTCGCTGGCGGTCATCCTGATTCCGGCTTTTCAATACTGGCGAAACTCCAAAGAAGAAGGATTCATCCGGACTAAAACCGCAGATTGGAGATTGATGCTAAACGTCTTCTTCTTTTTCCTAATCTCTACCTTCCTGGTGGCGGCAGCCGGCTGGGAAAGCGTGATGGTCGCCCAGTATCCCGGCAAACTCAAATGGATACCGCTGATTAGCATTATTCCGTTTTTCCTGGTGAAGGCGATTCCTGAAGAACTTGTTTTTCGTGGAATTTTTCAGGGAACGCTGAAAGACAAGTTCGGTTTCATCCCGGCCTTGATCGGTGCCTCGATGATTTACGGAATCGCTGCTATCAATAACCCGGCCGTTTGGGCTTTTCCCAACTGGCATGCAATGGTGAACGCGCTAGTCTTGGGGTTGGTCTGCGGATTCGTCTACAACAAAACTAAATCATTAGCTGTTTCGGGAGCGCTGAATGCTTCCGTTAGCTTTCTCTGGTGGATGTTGTTCGCGAACGGAGGACACTAATGAATAGGGTAAAATCCTGGGCGATAGCTGAAGTGGTTACTATTTTTGCGTTAGTGATGGTGGCCATCTGGTTTTTCCAAGAAAACTACGTCCCTTTTGTTGTGATACTAATCGCAATCGCGGGAGTGATGATTGTTAGTTCTGCGGTGCGGATGCGTGGCGTTAAAGTCGGGGACTATACTGAAACGCTCGGGCTTGGTTGCTTGGAGAAGAACGAGGATGGCCGCAATTACTTAAAGCTGGATTGCAGTTGGATCTGGAAGCTGGCGCTCCTGGCACTGCTCGGACTGACACTGATCCTGATCGCCGGATACTTCTTTAGGCCGGAGTTCTGGCTAGAGAGAAAATTCTGGCGAAAAACGTTTTCCGGTGTTCAGGGCTATATTGTTTGGGGAGTGATCCAGCAATTTGTTCTGCACGCCGGAGTAACAAGCAGACTCTACTCGATCTTTGTTAAAAGTCCTGACCCGAAAAACTTTGAGAGAAGAGCCGCCCTGCTCACCGCCTTGGTGTCCGGAGTTCTGTTCTTTCTAGCGCACACTCCGAATCCAAAGCTGATGATCGTGACTCCGATTGCCGGAGCAGCCACGGCTTACGTTTTTCTGAACTGCCGCAATGTCTGGATATTGGGCATCGCGCATGGGATTCTGGGAACGGCTGTCGAGCATTGTTTGCCCCTGAACATCAATGTCGGTCCTAATTATTGGTAGAAGCCCCGAGAAATCGGGGCTTTTTGTTATAATCAAAATATTATGTCGGTGATGTTGCTGAAAATATTTGTTGTAGCTTTTTTAATCAATGTGATCTGGGAATTTTCCCATTGCTGGCTTTATGCAACCATTCAGAAAATGAAAGGAGAGGATATCGTGAAGTTACTTTTGAAAATGTCCGTTAAAGACGGGGTTTGGATATCAATATTTTATTTAATTACCTATGCGGTATTTCAGAATCTGAATCCTTGGGATAACTGGATGCAGGTGGCCATTTTTGCAGTGATCGCTCTGATGTTTGCTTTCATTGATGAAAAGATTTCCGTGACTATGGGCCGTTGGGAATATGGTCCGAAGATGCCGCTAGTTTATGGTGTCGGCCTTACTCCGCTCTTAGAATTGGCCGTGACCGGTCTATTGACTTTTTGGGTCGTGACCAGCTTTTAATTTTTACCTACTGCTCCAAATTTTCAATTCGAAGAAGCAGAAAATTTGGTTAGCAGTAGCAATCCCGAGCGTAGCGAGGGACTACCTACTCTCGATTAGCTTTAATTTCTTTTCCCTGTTCCATCCCTTTATCTCCATTTCCCTTTTTAATGCCGAGCCGCGAGTTTTACGTTTCTCCGTGTAAAGAATTTTTACAATGCGTTTTGCTCTTGTGTACTTCGCGCCGATGCCGGCTTTGTGTTCGGCAAAGCGGCGTTTAACATCGGTCGTGATTCCGGTATAAAGACTTTTGTCGGCGCAAAGCGCCATATATACAAACCAGGTCATATTGAATTAAGCATACCGTAAAAGTAAGATTATATGATGGATATACGAACACTGGATCAAGGTGACGTCATCGAGCTCTCTAGACTTGTGGGCGAGGTAGCTAATTATCATCACGAGATAGATCCGGTTTATAAATCTCATAATCAGTATTCCGGTCTGAAAGAAATGGTTGAAGGCTGGCTGACGGATGCCGACACTTTAGTTTTACTGGCGGAAGAAAATAAGAAATTAATCGGATATATCCGCATCGGAGTAGAGCCGGCGCCGGAGTATTCTACAGAAAAGAAAATTGGAATGGTCTATGACGCTTTCATTGAAGAAGAAAGCCGGAGGCAGGGGATTGCCGAACTTCTTTTTCAAAGATCGCTGGAGTGGTTTGCAAAAAAAGGAGTAGAGAACATAGAGCTGAACGTGGACGCCCGCAATAGTGGGGCAATCGAATTTTGGCGCCAGCTAGACTTCGCTGATTATAAAATCCGGATGCGCCGCCCCCTCGATCTCTAGGTTTTGATTTTTTTGCATAACCAAAGCGTAGGGAATAGTTTCGAGGAACATGCCGGAGCCCCGACGGCTTGGTCTTAATAGCCTCGGGGCGAGGGAGAGGCGAAATTGTTCGCTGGAAACAATTTACGCCGTTTCCGAGGGGCTATTCCCGGAGTCCTTGATTTATAGGTGATTTTTTGTTATTTTAATTATCGGCACATACAGAGAAGGAGGAGGCAGTGATGGAAAACTTCGAAAAAGAGAATCCCGAAAAGAAGGATCGCTGTGTTGATTGTGGTGGCAAGGACGGTGTAGAGAAGCTCTCTGGCAAGACTGTTCCCGCTGGCAGGGAGGTACCGGTTTGTAGGATCTGCAAGGAGTCGCGCGCCGTGTTCTATCAGAAGAATGAAGTTCCGAAGCCTCTGCCGCAAAATCCCGATGGTCCGAATCGACGCTGTTGTTGAAAAATAAGCTGACAAATAAAATACTCCCATTTCTGGGAGCCTTTTTTATTTAGTGGTTATTGCTTGGGGGGTTCGGGAGGGGAATCTTCGGATGCATTATCCGTCATTCCAATAATTCTCTTATACCACTGGTCATACTTTTCACGCTCCAGATTGGAGGCATCGGCGGGCAGGCGGTAGAGCGTTACCGCAACAAAGTGTTGAGGCTTTTCGCTATTCCAATGACCAACGGTCGAAATTTGGTAGCTTACCGGAAACCCAACGTCTTCAGCATGCTTCTTGGCACACAAGCCTTGCAACCAGGCCTCTGATCGTTTGGTGGGGTCGTGTGTGTTCAAATATTCTTCAAGGCAATTTTTCATTACCTGCGCCCATAGGGACGCGTCCTTGTAGCTGTCGCCGTCGGTTTTCATGAGAGTTCCCTTAGATGTTCTGCATTTAGACTAACGGATTTTAAAATAATTTACTAACCCGTAATATTCTATTTGTTTTTGGTTGCGCAGCTCTTGGCTAGCCCGCAAACTTTCTATAAACTATTTGAATAATGAAGATTGTAGTTACGGCAAAACCAGGGGCAAGAAAAGAGCGGGTAGAGAAAATTTCAGAGACTGAATATATTGTTGCGGTCAGAGAGCTTCCGGTAGACGGTAAGGCTAATGCCGCAATTTTGGCCGCGCTGGCCGCTTATTTTAAAGTTTCCCGCGCCAATGTCCGGATAGTCATAGGGCATACGACTAAAAAAAAGATTATAGGCATAACCGGCATTTAGTGGTATTTTCGTATTAGTAGTTTGAAAGGAGGCGCGATTGAACCGGACTACGGCAAAGTACTGGACTAAGAAGGACAGAAAAGCGGTAAAACGCGCGAAAAGTTTCAAGTCACTAGCGAGGATTGCAATCCGCATCATCCGGAGAATGCCGCAACCGGTCGTCCAGGTTTGCGGACCAATTACCACGGGAGGCGTGGGAACGGTGGCGGGAAATATCGAAATTTTCAAACAGGCCATTAAAAAAGTGCAGAGGTCGGGGAAAAGCGTTTTTGACCAGCTGCCGTTTGAAAAACCGATTTGGAAAATTATGAAAGATTTTCCACGCAGGTGGGGCAGGCCGAACAAAAAAGACTGCCAACTGTTGGATGAATTCTATGGGACTATTTTCCGCTCCGGAGTATTGAAAGAATTGCACTTCATACCTGGTTGGGAATATTCCTTCGGCGCCTGCTGGGAATATGGCCTTGGTAATGAGTTGGGGTTAAAGATTGTCACGTTGATTGACAATGTTCGATGATTCTTGCAAAATGCTAATCAGAATATTAAGGAGCGGCCAGATGAAAGTCATTCCTGCCATGGATTACCCGATTCGGCCGGAAGATATCGACACCGAGCGCTCTTTTCAGAATGCTTTCGGGCATTTTGAAGCAGAAGAAACAGCCAGAGCGATTGTGCGCTTTTTTCAGCGGGAAGGAGATTGGGGTCCGTTTACCCGCGCTGACGTAATCGAATTTGCTCCCACGGAACTGTGGCCTGTTACCCAGCTGATCAAAGGTCCGCACGCCCTCGGTGCGAAATTTATTGAGCGGGATGAATGCGACGAAAAGGTCCATTATGTGACCGGCCAATTCATTGAGCGTTGCCATCAGGCTTCGCCCGCCGACAAAAGAGTCTAAAAACAAAATCTCCCCCAGCCCCCTATTCCCTCATAAATCTCTGCAGCGATGCGGAGATTTTTTATTTAGTACGAGGCTTTTCGGAATGAAGATGTAGACTCTACTTCCATTCCGAAAAACGAAGTAATAAATAAAAAAGATTGCATCCCTCCGGGTTGTGGTTAAAATTCTTTATTTCTATGTCGTAGAACAATGGGCATAGAGTCTATGCCTCAATATTCTCCTCCTCGAAATAAAGAATTTTACCTCACAACGCTGCGAGAGCTTATGTGGGAATAGGGGGCCTATCGGGGAGATTTTATTTACCAACTAACCTAGCAGCACTTTCCGCTGTTGGGTTGGCAGCCATCGCAACACTTGCACATTCCCTTGGTCATTTTGGTGACTCCAGCCAAGATTACGATAATCGGCCAGCCAATTTTTACCATTTCGCTAGAAACTACACCCAAAGCTCCCAAGAGAAAAAGCATACCGAATAGAATCATCCAGATTGCTTTCATGTTGTGGTGGACGCATTTGCAACGCCCGCCTTGTACTATTTCTCCTTCCATGGATTATTTTTAAAATTTGAATTTCGTCGACCTTATAAGTTTATTATACCATCAAACCCTCTTCTGTTATTGTAATAACTGACGGCAAAGGCCGTCATAGATAATGAAATTGGAGGATCAATTCATAAAATTATACGACGATTTATCCGACGCAATTTTCCGGCATTGCTACTTTCGCGTATTTGAAAAGGAGCGCGCAAAGGAGCTGATGCAGGAGGTGTTCATCAAAACTTGGGAATATATGAAAAAAGGAGGGAAGATTGATAATCCTAAGGCCTTTCTCTATAAATCGGCGAATAACATAGTAATTGATGAATCCCGTAAGAAAAAGGCGGCTTCGCTGGAGGCGATGGAAGAAACAGGATTTAATCCGGCCGATAACACTCACGAACGGCTGCTAAAATTTATCGAGGGCGGGGAGATGATCCGGCTTTTAAGAAAATTGGAGCCGAAGCACCGGCAGGCAATTTCAATGAAATATATAGACGACCTAGATATTAAAGAGATTGCGGAGGTGCTCGGAGAAACGGAAAATAACATCACCGTCCGAATCCATCGAGGCTTGAATCAGATAAGAGAAATTCTAAAAGAAAATGGAACAGAAATTTAACGAAATAATTAAAAAAGCGAAAGAAATCCGGATGAAACCGGAAGAAAAATCCGATTTACGGGCGCGTCTTTATGCTGTGGCAAAAGGCGAAGCTGTAATGAGCGAGCCGGTTAGCCGTCAGGCCAATCAAAGGTCAGTAATTTTTAGATTTTTAAAACCCATGCCAATGTTTGCATCTTTGATGATTGCGCTGTTAGCCGGGGGAGGGGTCTCTTTCGCATCCGAAAATTCTTTACCGGGGGATATTTTATATCCGATTAAAGTGGGTATTAACGAGGAAATCCGCGCCAAGATCACCCTGTCCGCCGAAGCAAAGGCTGATTGGGAGGTCCGCAGAGCAGAGCGGAGACTTGAGGAGGCGGAAAAATTGTCCAACAATGGTGAGTTGGATGAGGAAAAGAAGGCCATAGTGGAAGCTAGATTTGAACAACACGCGGCTAAGGCAGGCCAGCAAGCGGAAAAAAGTGAGGAGCGTGCCTTGGTTAAAGCCAAAGCGAAATCTCTCGTGAAACTTGAAGCAGTGCTACAAAAGCACGGCCGAATTTTATCCCGTTTAGCAGAAAAAGACTCCATACAGGCCGCGGCTTCCATGAGAGTTGCCGCTGATGCAGATGTTCAAGCGGAAGCTCCAGTTCAGATTACCGATGACCAAGGTTCACAGGCGGTTCAAAATAAGATTGAGGAAGTTTCAAAATTTTTCTCCGCTGAAACCAGGGTGCCTGAAGAGTTCAAGGAAGAAATTCGCTATGAGGTAAAATCACTGCTTATACCGAAAAGGATTGAATCGAAAATTAAAGCGGGAATAGAGTTGTAAGGGCGCTGCGTGCTATAATCAGGTGATGGTCAAGCATATTATTATTGCTTTGATGACGATTACTGTTGTGAATTGTGGCTCCGGGTTAGCTCTAGCTCATGGTTCCTTTGAATTGCCACTGGCTGGGTTAACTCCCTCTAATTTTTTCTATTTTCTCGATAGATTAGGCGAAACTCTTAGGGAGATTTTTGCTTTTAGTCCCGAAGCTAAAGTGAAATTACAGTTAAGCTTTGCCGCCGAACGGGTGGCGGAGCTGGAGTTAGAATTGGAGACGAATGGCGTAGAAGCAAAGGGCCTTGAGATAGCTCGCAATCGTCTTGCAGAACACATAGTGAGGGGCAATGAAATTATTCACGCAGAAATCGTGAAGGGGAGTGATATGGAAATGATTTCTGAGGATTTTGACCATGATCTGAAAGAGCTCCTACAAAGAGCTGAGGAAGGTTCTGATGATTTAACCGCTGAGATAGAAAAAATGGAAGAGTTGTTGATGATTGAAGACGAGGGGCAAAAATAATATAGTATTTAGGTAAAAAAATCCCCTCAAATTAGGGGATGGGCCCGGAGGGAATCGAACCCTCAACCCGCAGATTATGAGTCCGCTGCTCTGACCTTTTGAGCTACGGGCCTACATATTAAGAAGCATGGGCGCAGTGGGAGTTGAACCCACATCTCCGGTGTACGACCGGATCCTGATAAGTTGGAAGATGCACCCACGCTATGAGGGATTATAGCATAAGGGAAACACTAAGTCAATGATACGTGGTACCAGACTTATAAAAAATAAATAGAATGGTAAGAAAAAGAATAATTCTGCTGGGCTTATTTTTGGGGATTGCCGCCGCTATTGTGGTTGCCCAAATTAAACCGGCCGGCCTTATCTTGGATCCCTTACAAACAATTCGAATTTCTATCCCGACCGGAGCAACATTCATAGACGCAATGCGTTACCTGGGCGTAGCGACTTCTACCTCTCAATCTATTTTGAATTCCGCTCAAGATAAATATAATCTGGCAAAGATTGTGAGCGGCCGGGAGCTGGCCCTTTCCTTCGATGTATTTTCCGGAGATTTAAAGAAAATGGTTTATAAAATAGACGTTGATAATCAGTTAATCGTTGAAGACGCAGACTCGGAAGCTGATCCAGAAAATAAGTGGGGGGCAAAAGTTGAACCGATACCTTATGAAGTACGAGAGCGGTCAGGAGGAGGAGTAATTTCGAAATCATTATATCAAACCATTGTCAGCCAGGGCTTAGATGAGCGTTTAGCGCTGGCGCTAGCGGAGGCCTTTGCTTGGCAGATAGATTTTGCCACAGATATTCAAGAAGACGACAGTTTCAAAGTTGTCTACGAAGAGCGCTATCTGGATGGAAGATATGTCATGCCGGGAAGGATCATGGCGGCGAGCTTTATCAATGCGGGCGAATCCTTCAAGGGATATTATTTTGAGGGAACTGAGAAAACTCGCGCCGGTCATTATGATGAGAACGGCGGGGCTCTGCAGAAAGAATTTTTAAAATCTCCGCTTCAGTATAAATATATCAGCTCCGGATACTCTTTGGCGCGCTATAATCCGATTACCAAAAAAACATCACCGCATCGCGGCATTGATTATGCCGCTCCATCCGGCACACCCGCGGTTTCCGTTGGCGACGGCACAGTTACCCAGGCCGGCTGGAATGGTTACTACGGGATTTCGGTTACTGTACGTCATAACGACACGTATAAAACGGTCTATGGTCATTTTTCTCGCCTAGCCAAGGGGATTAAGGTTGGCGCGAAAGTGAGTCAGGGTCAGGTTGTCGGCTATGTGGGCTCAACCGGGCTTTCCACAGGCCCCCACCTGCATTATGAAATGCATAAATTCAGTTCTTATGTGAATCCTTTCAAGGTAGAAATTCCACCGGGCGATCCGGTGAACGAGATGGATCGCGCAGCTTTTGAAAAAGTTGTAAGTAAATATTCGGGAAGCATATAAAAACCGCCGAAGCGGCGGTTTAGTTACGGGTTTTTTCCAATTGGATCACTATGTCTTTTGCCAAAGCGTCGATAGAATCGTAGATCTTATGAGCCAACCGATGCTCCCAGGGTACAAAAACGATGTCTTGGCACAATGCCTGAGAGATGCTAATTGGCTTCTTGGGCAATCCGGCATCGCTGAGTCGGTCGTCTCTTAGCAGATCAACTCTTAACGTCACTATGGGTATCGAACAAGCGGCCCCCTGTGCCTTACCTTTTTTGCCCGCATTTGCCAGGGGATCTCCAATATTCATTCTGGCCTGCCAAACCAGTCGTTCCCAGTCAAACTTAAATGGAAAAGCCTTCTCGACTTTTCCGGCCAGCTCCAACCAACGGTCCATAAACAAAGGAAATTCTACTCTGCTCGGTGGATGTTCGCTCGGTTCAAAATCAACTAAGAGTCTCGTTCGAAACATTCAAACCTCCTTGAGTGAGCTGTGTATTTTATAGCATAGATACTTTATTTTGCAAAAGGCCGGTTGAAAAAGATTACCCAGACAAAATTCAGAAAATAGCGGCTGACAGTAGCAAAGTAACCATTTTTCTTAAACCGGCGCGCCGAAGACAGGGTGACTAATTTATGAGTAAATAGAACCTTGCCAATCTTGCGTAGCTGTTTTCCTGTATTCACGTCATCACCATAAAAAACATAGTTGATGTCCAAGCCGCCGATCCTTTGCAGAGCGGAGCGCCAAACTGCTAAATTGCCCCCTTGCACTACGCTGCCTTTTCGGAGGATGTAATGCACCAGCCAATAGACCGGGTAGGCGACCAGCAAAAAGCCGTAGAGAGTGAACCAACGGCCGATTGGACCAACGTCGCGATAGCGGTAAACTCCGGCAACAGCGACAACTCCCGGCTGCGTAAGATAACTTAAAGCCACTTCGCTCCAATTTTCCGCAAGCCAATTGTCAGCATCGATGAACGCTAAGATGTCGCCCGTGGCGACATCCACCCCACGCTGACGGGTCCGGTTGGTTCCCGACACCGTTTCCTTAAGAACTTTCACTTTGGGATACCTGGCGGCAACCTCCGATGTGCGGTCAATGCTGTTGTTGTCTACCACAATTATTTCTTTGACCAAATCGGCGGGCTGTTTTAAGATGTGCTCAATAGTTGATCCGATGTAGGCCTCTTCGTTCTTGGCGGGTATAATAAAAGATATGCCCGGTGCTAAAACTTTCACTGTGCTATTGTTTGTTTGCATAACTTAATTTATAGAATTTGTGATGAATAAGAAAATGATAAAAATATTTTAGCACCGGGTATGTTCATAAAATTATTTCTGGCTGTGCCGTTTATATTACTGGCGTTTGCCGTTGCTTTATTTTACATTCATTTTGGCGGATCAGGCAATCTGCTGGTGGTTAGACTAGACAGCGTTCGAGGAATAAATTTTATCAGCCAAGTTGGTGAAGTTTGGGGGACGTTAGCAGTTGTTTTGGCGATCAATGTAGTGAATTTTTTGCTGACTTTAGGATTGTTAAAAAGAGATAGAAAAATAGCTGTTTTGCTCCCATTTACCAGCACCCTCATCAGCCTGTTGATTTTAATTTATATTTCGGTTATAGTATCTGTTAATTAGATATGTTCGCAGTAATAGAAACCGGAGGAAAGCAATATAAGGTTGCAGCCGGGCAAAAACTTAAGATTGAAAAATTAGAATCTCCGGTAGGGGATAATTTAGCTTTCGATAAAGTTTTGTTAGTAGCGGACGGTGAGAATGTAAAAATCGGCGCTCCTTATGTTGCGGACGCTAAAGTAGAAGCGAAAATTCTCCGCCAAGGACACGCTAAAACGGTGATTGTATTTAAATACAGCTCCAAGACCCGTTTCCGTAAGAAGAAGGGCCATCGCCAGAAGTTCACTGAAGTAGAGATTACCGGCATTAAATAAAAAAGCCCCCGATTTTAGGGGGCTTTGCCGCTAACTGCGGTTTTTTCCGTGTCCTCCTCAACAATGGCCAGGATCTTCTTCGCAGCCATTCTCTTGCCCTGCTGGCGGGGGAGTCGGGAGCTTACCTTCTTCTTCGGTCATCGTGAGGTTGTGGTGGAAGATGCCTCCTACAATCATGAGACTCGTTCCTCCAATCAGAAAAATGCTAAGTACCCACGCCGGTCGATCTCCAATCACTGCCATTGTCAGTCCGGCTATCCAAATAATTCCTCCAAAAACCATCATCATTGCGGCAATCATTGCCATTCCGGACACCTTCATCGGCTGCTCTTCCGGATTCATAAGACCCTCCTTATTTGGGGTTTCTGCCTTGGATTATATCAAAATTATGACCTATTGTCAATTGCGCTGGCCAGGGTTTCTTCGTCGGCAAATTCAATTTCTCCGCCCGTGGGGATGCCCCGGCCAAGACGAGTTATTTTTCCAACGGTTTCTTTGAGCTCTTGGGCAATCAGGGAGGCGTTGATGTCGCCGTAAGTAGTCGGATTCATCGCTAAAATTGCTTCCTCTGCGGAGTTAATTGTCCTCAAGCGCAGCTTTTGCATACTGGTAAGAAAGCCGTCCTTTTTGAGTTCTCCCAAAACCAAATACCTTCCGTCAAACTTTTTAGCTTTTTCCAAAGAAATCAAATCCGTTTCTTTTTCCACGATTGCCACTAAGTCTTTCCGGCGGTTTGGATTAGAGCAGATGGCGCAAATTTCAGAATCCGGAGTAGTGGCAAAGCAAAATGAGCAGACCGCCAATGAGTTTAAGCCGCTGACCGCCTGCGCCAACTCCAGCACGTCCGCCCTTCCCTGATTTGCCAGATAAAAAGCTAAACGGGTAGCTTGGCGAGGTCCGATGCCCGGAAGCTTCGCTACTGCTTCAACGAATTTTTTAATAGGCTCCGGTACCATTGTAGGATATTTTTATTATTTAAATATTTAAACGTTTAAACCTCGGTCGGGCTGACATGAGCTTTATCGATATTTTTAAAGCTGGCTTTTTCTTGGTCGAATCTCAACTCTACCGCTCCCGTAGGTCCGTTGCGGTGTTTAGCAATAATGACCTGGGCGATATTTTGCTCTTCCGGAGACGGGTTGGCTTTCGTTTTATCCTCGCGATAAAGAAGCAGTACGATATCCGCGTCCTGTTCGATAGAGCCGGACTCCCGAAGGTCGGCCAGGCGGGGGACTTTACTGTCCCGTTGTTCAACGCCGCGAGATAACTGGGACAAAGCCAGAATTGGCACATTTAATTCCCGGCCCAGCGCCTTCAGGTTGCGGGAGATTTCTGTAATTTGGTGGACCATATTATCGGAGTGGGTGCGGGGCTGGATTAACTGCAGATAGTCCACAATCAGCAGACTTAATCCGTGCTCGGCTTGCAGGCGGCGCGCCATTGAGCGCATCTGCAGAATATTCGGAGAAGCAGTGTCGTCAACGAAGATCGGGGCCTTGGAGAGTTTATCCAAAGCTTCCTGGATCAGCTGGAAGTCGGAATCATCCATTTGTTTCCCGGTGCGTAATTTCCAAAGTGACACTTCGGATTCGGCGGAGATCAGACGATCAATAACCTGATCCTTGGACATTTCCAGGGAAAAAATACCCACCGGCTTTTGTTCATGGATACCGACATGGCGGGCGATATCCAAAGCCAGAGAAGTTTTACCCAAAGACGGGCGGGCGCCGAGGATTATCAGGTCGGAATTGCGCAGTCCGGATAATTTCTGGTCTAATCCGTAGAAGCCGGTACTCAAACCACCCAGGATCTTTTCGCCACTGTGCAATTTAGCCATTCGTTCGTAAGCTTTCGGCAGTTCTTCGTGGATTCGGACGAACTTTTGCGGAACGGACCGCTGGGAAATTGAAAAGATTTTTTGCTCAATACTGTCCATCGCCTCCTCAATATCACCTTCCGGATTAAAAGCTTTTTCAGCAATCTCCGCGGAGGCGCGAATCATATCCCGCAAAATCTTTTTTTCTTTTACGATTTGCGCGTAATGAGCAATGTTGGAGGCGGTCGTAACGCCGTCCAGCAGGTTACTTAAATAGGTTGACCCGCCGATTTCTTTTAGAAGCCCCTTTTCTTTTAATTCGTTGGAGACGGTGGAAATATCGATTGGTTGGTGCTTTTCATAAAGACTAAAAATCGCCTCATAGATTTTGGCGTTGCCGGGGTGATAAAAATCAATATGAGACAGCGTATCCGCTACCTGAATAATCGAGCTTTTGTCGATCATCAAAGATCCGAGCACGGAATTTTCCGCCTCGATGCTTTGTGGAGGCAATTTAAGTTGTGATTTTCCCGAGGGCATTTATTTTTTTAGAATCAGCGGACCGACTGGTGTGTCGTCTACTATGTATCCTAGCTCTTCCACTTCTTTCCGCAAGACATCAGCAGGAACAAACTGTTGATTATTTCTTAATAACATTCTTTGCTTCACCAGTCCCCGTATTTTAAAGGGAATATGAGGAAATTTCAGCTCAACTCCGAGCGTCTGCAGTCTCGCCAGGAGCCAATCGGCCACCATCTCCGCTTCTTTTTGGGACAAGCTCCAGATTTCCGGATTAACGGCGTTCACTACACCAAACAAAGCGGCTAAAGCTTCAGGAGTATTGAAGTCGTCGGCCATAGCTGCATGAAAAACAGCTTCGGATTTTTTAAGCAGGGCTGCAATGTCCAGTTTGCCGGATTCTTTTTTTCTAACTAGTCGTAATTTTCCGATGAACTGGCGTAAATTGGAAATAGAATTTTTTGTCTGCTCAGCTAATTTATCGGAGTAATCGAGAGGGGAGCGATAATGATGGCTGACCACCAGATATCGGAAAAGGGTGGGGGAGTGGGTTTTTAAAAAGTCGCGGATAGTGATGAAATTTCCCGCGCTCTTCGCCATCTTGGCGCCGTTTACCAAAAGATGCCCAGCATGCATCCAAAGTTTCACCATCGGTTTTTTACCGGAAGCCGATTCCTGCTGGGCTATCTCCGCTTCGTGATGAGGAAATTTCAAATCGATACCGCCGCCGTGGATGTCATATTGCGGGCCGAAGAAATATTCAGTGATTGCCGTATCTTCAATATGCCAGCCGGGCCTTCCGGATCCCAGAGGGGTTTTCCAGCTCGGCTCTCCCTGCTTCTCGAATTTCCAGAGGCAGAAATCTCCTTTGTTGCGTTTATTTATCGCGTCATCAATTCTGGAAACCGAATCCTCGGCCTGCTCTAGTGTGCGATGGGATAATTTCCCGTAATCCGGAAATTTTGAAATATCAAAATAATATCCTTCGCTTTCAATCTTATAGGCGACTCCTTTATCAATCAAAGCTTGAATCTGTTTAACAATTTGCCTGATGTAGCTGGTAGCTTTAGCGTATTTATTGACCGAATCCACTCGCAGCTCCTTCATATCCTGCTTGTAGGCTTTGGTATAAAAATTAGCGATTGTTTCCGGATATTTTTTCTCTTCCTTGGCGCGGTTGATTATTTTATCATCAATGTCAGTGATGTTTTGTAAATAAAAAACTTTTATCTTTTGCGAGCGCAGATAGCGGATTATGGAATCAAAAGCGGCATAAGTACGGCCGTTGCCGATATGCGCCAAGTCGTAAACGGTCGGCCCGCAGACGAACAGCTTTAATTTACCGCTCTCCGGAATCAGGAGCGGTTTTTTTTCACCGGACAAGGTATCAAAAATTATCACCCTTTTTATTTAAATATTTAAATTTTTAAACATTGCAATATTGCGCTTCGCGCTATAGCCAGCCCTTTCTTCTAAAAGAGACGACCAGCGTGACTAGAATTATACCAATAATTACGAAGATGGCCCAAAAAGTGAGCTGGTGCTCAACAATATATCTTTCAACGAAGTTGATTGAAGCGAGAGATAAAAAGATGGACAAGGGAACGGCCAGAAAAGCGAAGATTGTGAATCGTTGCATTACCGAGTTGGTTTTTGCGTTAAGAAGCTGGCCGTTAGTGGTCTCCAGAGCTTCAATGGTCGCGCGATAATTTTCCACGTGCTGGGTTACCTTAGAATAATCGCCGACCAAATCATCAAAATAGATTCCGAAGTCTTCTCCCCAAAATTTCACTCCGACGTCTCCAAGGGAAGTCAGTAAAATTTCTTGCGGAGCGCTGATGATGCTGTAGTCGAGAACGTCGCGCTTGGCGTAAGAAATCTTTTGCAATAACTGCGTCTCCTTGCCTTTGAAAATCTCTTTTGATATTTCCTGAATGTTGTCTTCCACGTGGCGCAACTGGCGCATTGAGAAGCTGATAATCGCCTGAATTAAATAGTAGCCACAGCGTGCTGTGTCCTGCATCGCCTGATTTTTGAAATTTTGATTATTACTTATAGTCCTCATAAATGTATCAATCGGCTCCAAATCTTCATAATGGATGGTAATAATCTTATTTTTAGTTATCAAGAAATCCACCTCCGCTTTTCTGGAGGTTTTTAAAGATTTATCGTAGATAGGCAGATGATAGGTAAGGAACAAATAATTATTGTAAAATTCAACGCGGGATCGACTGGAAAAATGCAGCAGCTCATCCAAAATGATCGGGTGAAAGTCATGTTGTTTCTTCAAAAAATCAATGTCCGTTTTAGTGGGCTTTAGGATGTCTATCCAGGTAATTTTAGGGGATTTGGTTATCCACATAGGGGCAGCAACTAGCCACTAGCCATTAGCGACTAGCACTACTATAATTATACAATATGGTAATGACTCTGAAGAAACCTCTTTTTTGGATTAGCGTTCTAGCTTTAGTTGGCTTGGGTTTAGTGATGGCGAATTACGCTTTCGGTTTCTGGCCATTCACTTCTCCAAAAATAAAAATCGTCTGGTCTCAAATTGGAGATATTCCCGCCGACTGTGGCAAGGGTTATGTTTTGCAGTCAATTAATCCGCGTATCTGCGTTTCGCTAATCACCGGATCGGTTGCGCCTTCCAGTTCTGCTAGCGGCCCGGGATGCACGGGAAATGTCGGGGCCACCGGTCCGGGGCTCACTTCCGGTACCGCTATCTGTTCCGTGCTCTGCCCAGCAGGCAAAAAACCTCAGATCGTGAAATATACAGGCGTCGGCACGCCGTTCGTATCGTTTGATCAGGCGCAAGGGAAATATATTTGTAACGGTAAACCGACTGTCGGAGCGAGCAGTATTCAGTGCGAATGCCAATAGTTCGGCATGGTATAATAAAAAATATATGAAGTTAATTAAAAAACCTTTGTTTTGGACGAATGTTGTTTCCATTTCAGTAACCGGAGTAATGGTTGCCGGTCTAGCATTCGGCTGGACCAATCCAAAAGAAACTCCTCCGAACGGATCCGGAGAGGTAATCGTTACTTCAGACAGAAAAGTTGGCGTTGGCACTTTGTCGCCGACACAAAAATTAGATATTACCGGTTATCTGGTTGGCCGTTCGGGTTTTTGCTTGGGCAAAGATGATTTGACGGTTGTTCCCAGTCCAACTGCAGTTGATGGCCTATTCTCATTATCCAACACCGTTTCAGTAAGCTCCCACAGCACTACAGATTCACGTGAACGAACTTTTCCATCTTCTCATAGCGTCTCTCTTAGCGCCATGCATGACACTTTATCCAGTGCTGGCTATACGGATAAAAGTACATTGAGGACTGCCAGTGAAAGTGGCGCAGTTACTCTACGTGACGCGGCGACAGAAAGTGGTATTACTACCAGTGTTACTAGCGCGGCGGGTACAGTCAGCACAGTTGCCTATAAGGCCGTTGGTTGTCGCACTACTTGGCCAGCTCCGGGAGTCGGAGTTGAAAAAACAGAAGGCGCGGAAATAGTTTCCGGATCAGGTTTATCAGTTATTAAAACAAAATCGTCAATTGCTACTTTTGGGACCCCAAGCGATCAAATCGTCAATAAAAACCGTTTAGCGAAATTCGCATCAGACAAGCGGGGGCAAGAGACAATCGGAAACGCTAATATTATTGATGATGGATCTACTGTATCGGTCACCAGTAATTTTTCTTTCAGCGGTAAGTTGGTTGGAGGCGCTGTACCGTGGGGCAATCTTTCAGAAATTCCCAAAATAGATTGTGGTGCCGGCAAGGTTTTGCAGGGCATCTTCCCAACAAAATGCGTCACTTTGTCCGCTGGCGCTCCGGCTCCAGCTCCGGCTCCAGCTCCCGGCCCGGCAACCTGCACTTCTTCTATACCCGCTACTGGCCCAGGTCCGACCAGTGGAACAGCAATTTGCGGTCTAACCTGTGCAACCGGAGCAAAAGTTGTCAGCTATATCGGCTCCGGCACTCCATATGCGGCCCTGACCACTCCACCGACCGGATATACCTGTAGTGGGAAATATACCGTTGGACCCAGTAGCATCACCTGTTCTTGCTTATAAAAATATGAAGATTAGAAATTTAGCCAACGTAATCTCTTTTTCAGTAGCGGGCTTAGTGATTGCCGGAGTCGCTTTTGGCTGGACGAATCCAAGCGCTACTCCTCCGGACGTTGGTGGGGCTTTGAAAGTTGATTCAGCAACCGGCAATGTTGGCATTAACTTGGGAACTGCTGCCCCGACCCAAAAATTGGACGTTGGTGGATATGTTAAAGGAAGAACTGGTCTTTGCATTGGAACTGGCGATGTTGTCGGTGTTGATTGCCGAACCTCCTGGCCAACCGGAACCGGCAATGTCAGTGTTGTTGGTAGTGGAACTTCCGGAAAATTAACTAAATTCACCGGAGCAACGACTATTGGCAATTCTAATCTCACTGAAGGCTCTACCGGAAATATCAGTATCGGTGGGACTCCCGGGTCAACTTACAAGCTGGACGTTACCGGGAAGATCAATGGTACAGAGATCTGTATCGCCGGAGTCTGCAAGACCACATGGCCCTCCGGATTAACCGGCAGCGGTACGACCGGAAAAATTCCGAAATGGACAGGAGCCTCCTCTCTGGGAGATTCTTCATTGACTGAATCCGGAGGTATTACGAGCGTTGGCCCGACCAATGATCTTTCTGCCGATGGAAATATCTGGGGTTCGCAATCGAACACGAGCATAGGTCCTAGTGCCGCATATGGAACTCACCCTTGGATTGTTCCTGGTGGAGTTTACGGAGCTGGAACGGGAGGATGGGAATTAAAATGCCCAGATGGTCAATTTATGATTGGTATTACTCAAACAGTTAACAGCTCCAATTATCCTGGAGCTAAGATTCTCTGCGCCAAGCTCTAACCTGATATTTGCATAGGTTTTGACAGCCGGCTTTTAATTTCTTATAATATTGGCCATGGCTACTATAGAGGTTCCCCAAGAAGGAGAATTAGAAAAATTAATCAAAGAAAAAGAGGAGTACTTGAATGGCTGGAAAAGAGCAAAGGCTGACCTGATAAATTATCAAAAGGATGAATCTGTGCGGGCCCAGGAATTTATGAAGATTGCCAATACGGCCATACTCCTTGATTTGATACCAATTTTAGACAGCTTCGATCTCGCAATGGCCGCTTCCCAATCTGATAAAAGCGCCGCGGTAATAAAATCTCAATTTGAGGAAGTTTTAAAAAGATATGGAGTAGAGAAAATATCTATTGAGCTTGGAAAGCCATTGGATACCAAAAGCCAGGAATCGGTAGGGGAGATGGAATCTAGTCACCCGCCGGGATCGGTAGCAGAGGAGGTAAGTAAGGGGTATGTAATGAATGGGAGGGTGATTCGTCCGGCAAAGGTTAAGGTCGCAAAATAACATTTAAACAATTAGATATAAAAATATGGGGAAAATAATCGGCATAGATTTAGGCACTACCTATTCTGAAATAGCGATTACGGAAGCAGGTATACCGAAAATTCTAGAAAACGCGGAAGGTATGCGCACCACGCCTTCAATGGTCGCGGTGAATAAAACTAATGAGCGATTGGCCGGACTTTTGGCTAAGCGGCAGGCGATTACTAACCCAAAGAACACTATTTTTTCGGTAAAGCGTTTAATCGGCCGGAAATTTAGTGACGCAGAAGTTCAGAACGATAAAAAATGGTTGCCTTATGAAATAAAGGAATCGGCAACTGGAGGCGTTGAGGTGAAGATGGGTGAAGATTGGTATAAGCCGGAAGAAATTTCCGCTATGGTTTTAGCTAAATTGAAAGCTGACGCTGAAGCAAAACTGGGAGAAAAAATAGATGGAGCGGTTATTACCGTACCTGCATATTTTGATGACAGCCAACGTCAGGCCACTAAAAACGCCGGTGAAATTGCCGGTTTTAAAGTAGAAAGAATCCTCAATGAGCCAACTGCGGCGGCGCTTGCGTATGGTTTGAATAAAAAGAAAGACGAAAAGATTGTTGTCTATGATTTTGGTGGAGGAACTTTTGACGTATCTGTGCTGGAAGTAGGGGAGGATAATGGCCAGATTACTGTAGAAGTTAAGGCCACCGGCGGAGATACCCACCTTGGAGGTGATGACTTTGATAAGAGAATTATTGAGTATTTAGTTAATGAATATAAAAAGCTTGAAGGAGTGGATCTTTCTAAAGATGCGCTCGCCATTCAGCGCTTAAAAGAAGCGGCGGAGCGCGCCAAGCATGAGCTATCGGTATCTTTTGAGACTGAAATAAATTTACCCTACGTTACCTCTGATGCTTCCGGACCGCGTCATTTCCTGATGAAATTTAGCCGAACCAAACTCGAAGAGTTAGTGAGAGGATTAATTGATACTTCAATTTCAATTCTGGATAAAACCATTAAGGAGGCGGGGTATACTACGGCCAATATAAACGAGATAGTGCTGGTTGGCGGCCAGACTAGAATGCCCGCAATGCAGGAGGCAGTGAAAAAGTACTTTGGCCGTGAGCCGCATAAAGAATTAAATCCTGACGAAGTAGTGGCGCTTGGCGCTGCGGTGCAGGCGGAAAATCTATCTGCGAAAGCTGAAGGCCGGACTTCTGAAGGCTCCGTGAAAGACATTCTTTTGCTCGACGTTACACCACTTTCTCTTGGTATTGAAACGCTCGGCGGAGTTTTCACTAAACTTATTGATAAAAACACTACCGTTCCAACCACTAAAGCGCAGGTATTCTCTACCGCTGCGGATAATCAGCCATCCGTGGAAATTCACGTTTTGCAGGGAGAGCGCGAAATCGCTTCGGGAAATAAAACCTTGGCCAGATTTATGCTGGATGGAATCCCTCCGGCTCCTCGAGGAACCCCGCAGGTTGAAGTTAGCTTTGACATTGACGCTAATGGAATCGTGAGTGTTTCTGCAAAAGACAAAGCTAGCGGTAAAACCCAAACTGTTCGTATTGAAGCGAATACCAGCTTATCCAAAGAGGAAATCGAAAAACTGAAGGCGGAGGCGGTGCAATATGCCGCTGAAGACCGGCAGAAAAAAGAATTAGCAGAAGCAAAAAATAATGCGGAGCATCTGATTTATGCTTCGGAAAAGGCTCTTAAAGACGGCGGCGAAAAAGTTCCGGCAGATGTTAAAGAGGCAATCACTAAAAAAATTGAGGCTGTGAAAGCGGTCAAAGATGGGCAGGATGCCGCTATGATCAAAACTGCTTCCGATGCTCTTTCCGTTGAAATTCAGAAAATCGGTCAGGCAATGTATGGCAACCCGCCTAAAGAACCAGAGGCTAAGTAGGGATAATGTATAATTAACTCATAGCTCGCAATGCACAATAACTTCTCAGTTAAGGTGCTCTTTATAACCTCTTTACCGGTCGTATCGGCGTTTTTGTTTGGTGTTTTCTTCAAAAACTTCATTAGTTCCGCCCATTTGGGTATTTTTGTAGTCGCGATAGTAATGGGTTTGGTATTTCTGGCTGCTGTAATTGTATTCAACATTCTAGAGGGAGATTGGGTGATTTCCTCCGTGAGTTCCGGCTTATCGGCAGCAGCAATGACTGTGTCGTTTTTGGGTAGCGCCTCAATGATTCTTTTCTCCGGCACCCTAATCGCTTTCTGTTTGATATTTTTCTCAAACCGGCGAACTCAATTCTCTGTGCAAAATAATCTGAAAGTTAAGTTTTGGGGAATGGCGAGTACATCGGCAAGTTTTGCCTCATCCGGAATTTCTATTTTTGCTATCTTGGCCTATCTGTCATTATTTAATTTTTCCGATCCGGCCTCGCTAAAAAAGACTTTGGAGGTAGCAATTAAACCGATGGAGCCGATTTTTTCCAGCTACATACCCGGTTTTACTATCCGCCACACCATCACACAGATTGCCGCCAGTCTTTTACCCGATGATTTAAAACTCGCCCCAGCAGAAATAAAGAGTCAGGTGATTCAGCAGGCCTCTGATCGGCTGATGGTTATCTTGGGAAATTACATTAAAATACCGGTTTCCGGCGGAGATAAGGTTATTGATATAGTTTATAAGGCTACGCTGGGGAAAATATTAAATTATTCCCCACTGGTGAGAAACTTAATTTTGGTAGCAGCGGGATTCATTATTTTCCTACTTTTGAAATTTATTTTGATTTTTGTTAATTGGCTGGCGATTGCTTTGGCGTATGGAATTTATAGCTTGCTACTTAGTTTAAAATTTTTCGAAATTCAATTGCAGAGTATAGATAAAGAAGTTATAGTTATCAAATAAAATGAAGGATTATTACAAGATTTTGGGAGTTGAGCGGGGCGCCACCGAGGACGACATCAAGAAAGCCTACCGAAAGCTGGCCCATCAATACCATCCGGATAAATCCGGAGGCAGCGCCGACAAATTTAAAGAAATAAATGAGGCTTATCAAATACTGTCCAACAAGGAGAAGAAGGAGCAATTTGATCGCTTTGGCCGGGTTCACGATGGGCAAACGGGTGGCTCTCCGTTTGGAAATGGCTCACCCTTTGGCAGTAATTTTGAGTTCGGCTTTGGTTTTGACCCGAGCAATATTGATGATATGGGTAATGTCAGTGAAATATTTGAGGCCTTCTTTGAAGGAATGGGTGTGAAAAAACGTAATAATTACCGACGAGGCTCTGATGTAGAATTTATCCAAGAACTTACCCTCGAAGAAGCTTTTCGAGGCACGGAAAAGCTAATTAGAACTAAGATATACTCCGTCTGTGAGGCCTGCACCGGCATCGGCTATGACAAAACTGCCGGCACGACCGAATGCGCTACTTGCAGTGGCCGGGGCGAGATAAAAGAAAGCCGGAATACTTTTTTCGGTAATTTTGCGCAGGTAAAAACTTGCCCGAAATGTGTAGGTTCAGGGCAGGTGCCAAATAAGCCTTGCGATAAATGCGGGAATGCCGGTCGTGTCCTTTCCAGTCGGGAAATTACCGTAGAGATTACTCCGGGAGTCAGTGATGACCAATTGATTAAGATTACTAAGGCTGGTGAAGCGGGAGAGCGCGGCGCAGAGGCTGGTGATTTGTATGTACGGATAAGAATTGCGCCGCATAAAATTTTTGAGCGTCGGGGCGACGACTTGGTTACTAAGAAGCAGGTTGATCTGGTGAACGTCCTGCTTGGCGAGAAGATTGAAATTTTCACTATTGGCGGAAATAAACTCCATGTTGAAATCCCCGCGGGAATTAGTTTGAAAGATAAAATGCGTATTCCGGGAGAAGGAATGAATCGTTTTGGTGGCCGTGGCCGAGGAGATTTGTATGTGGAGTGGGATATTAAAACTCCAAAAAAAGTAAGCTCGAAAGTTAAAAAGCTTCTCGAGGAATTGAAAGACGAACTGAACTAACTCCGCTGGCTAAACCCTGCCTACGGCAGGCAGACCTAGTCGCTATTTTTGAACACTCTAGCTGTTTTCAAATACCAAGCAGCCACGTTATCGAATCGATTCGAAGAATAAGCAATAGGGTCCTCGGCGAAACCGCCTAGTTTTTTTGACACCGCGTAAATGTAATCGGGGGAGTAGAGGAACACTGCGGCTTTTGCCTCATAAATAGTTTTTTGAATCTTGGACATATTTTGATTACGGATGGATTCATCCAGGGCTTGCCTGGTATTTTCTAATAAAGTATCAACGGCTTTATCGTTGAGCAATGAAAGATTCAGGCCCGGATCAAAACGCTGCGATGAATGCCAGAAAGAAAAAATGTCGGGAGTTTTATTTAAAGTGTTGCCGAATAGAATCATTTGGTAGTTTCTCGGCTTGATTATGCCGTTGATGATATCGGCCGATTTCAAAACTGCAGGATTAATTTTAACTCCAATTTTCGCCCAAGACTCTTTTAGGGCATTGGCGGTTTCCACCAAAAAACGGGCTTCGGGTAAAACTAAATCAAATTCCAAAATCACTTTGCTTTTTTGAATCAGCTTTTCCCGGATTCCTTTATCGTTTAACTTCCAGCCGGCCTTTTCCAAAGCCTGATTGGCCTTTTCTATCGAAAATTCCTGGCTGGAATATACGGATGCATCATATCCGGAAACACTTGATGGAATGGGTCCATAAGCGACGGTTCCATATCCACCCAAAACTTCAGACACCAAGCTTTGATTATCGGTGGCTAGGCTAAGAGCGTTACGGACGTCTTTTTCTTTCAAAGAAAGCCCGGTATTCGGGTTCAAGAAAACCGCGTAATATCTGGAACGAGATGGAGAAAATACACTATGGCCAATTTTTATTCCGTTTAGGTCGTCTATTTCTAATCCGCCGATGCCATCAATACCCTTTATATTGAAAGCCTTTAATGCATCTTCTTTGTTGGGAAAAAATTTAACTGTGAAATTTTTAATGAAAGGTTTTGTGAGAGAATAATTTTTGTTGGCAATTAAGTTGTATTGCTCAATAAAGCCATCAGGCCGTTTTTCGTAATTAACGAATTTATAGGGACCGCTTCCGATCGGCTTCAAACCATATTCGGATAAGCGAAAATTTTGCGGAGGAATGCCGTCGTATATATGTTTAGGCGCAATCCTCAAATTTTTCATGTTCTCCAAGAAGAAGGCGTAGGTATTTTTTAAAGACAGATGTAACTCCAGTTCACTAACCCTTTCTATGGTCACGCCCTGCCATGTCGCAAAAAGAGGGGATCGGGCCTCCGGATCCTGCACCATATTGATAGTGAAAATCACGTCGTCGCTGGTCAGCGGGGCGCCATCGCTCCATTTTAAGTCAGGTCGCAAAGTGACCGTCCAGTTTTTCTGGTCGGTATCCGCTTCGCGTTTTTCGGAAATATCATAGAGGCTGGCGAAAAGTAGAGTAATCAGGTCGCGGTCGGCCTCATTGTCTCCCGAGATTAAAGGATTAATAGCGACCGGCTGACCGATAACACCTTCAACATAATTCCCGCCCTCTACCGGCTGGGCATCGGTATTTTGGTAATACCAAACCAGACTGAATGCGATTGAAGCTACGGCAAAAACCATCAAAGCTCCGCCGAAGAGTTTTTGCTCTGCGCCAGAAAAAGACCGCCAGATTTTTAAAAGCTTATAAAACAAGGTTTAAGAGAGCGAGACCTGCAAAGGCAAAAGCCACCACGATAGTTAAGCCAAAAATTGCTTTTTCGAATCCACGGCGGGTTTGATAAAAGCCGCCGTCACTACCTCCGAAAATACCTAAGCCACCAGTGGAAGAGCGCTCTTGAAGTAGAATCAAGATGATTAATATAACCGAAACTAATATTTGAGCTAATGTCATTATATTCATAGTTTATTTGAAAGCTTTAGCTCCATAGGAGATAGTCGCGTTCACCGCTCCAATCACTATAGTCGCC
Organism: bacterium; assembly: GCA_030646995.1. Classification (NCBI taxonomy): domain Bacteria; species bacterium. Next base: position 40,111 of record JAUSKF010000002.1, read on the forward strand.
AAAACCAAAGGTATTAATCCACTTATTGTAAGCCCCGAAGAGAAAATGTCAACCAAATAGATAAGGGCGCCGTTCAGCACAAAACCTAAGATTCCCATCGTTAGCCAGATTAGAGGTTTGAGCATAAAGCGCAAAATGGGTAGGACGAACGAGTTAGCGAGGGTCAAAAGGACTACGACGATCGCGATTCCCATCCAATCATCGGTAACCGCGAACCCCGAGATTAAGTACTCCGCCGCCAATAAAGCCGCTAAGTTAGAACCGAGGCTAATTAATATGCTAATCATTACTTTATTATACCATCCCACTTAATTTATATCAGGCTGGTACGCGTAGCAAACATTGCCTTGCTGCGAACCTGGCGGTGATAGCGGATCACGAAGTTGTGAGTTTGATGAATAGCGCGCTCGATCAACTCTTGAAGTTCTTTTGGCGCTTCGGCCATGCCGATTACTTTGCGATGAGGTTTGGCGTACGAAACAAGTCGTATGTCGTCAGTCGTGTGTCGTTTGTGGAATTCGTCCAGTACTCGTTTCGCCGCCCGATATTGGGTAATACCGCCATCGATCACGATCAGATCGGGATATGGCCATTCGGGATGATTTAAGCGGCGCCCCAAAACCTCACTAATCATCCTCGGGTCGTCACGAGTAGGCGCTGATTTTATCTTAAATTTCCGGTAAGAGTTTTTATCCGACATCCAAACGCCATCTCGTTTTACCAATACCGTCATCGCTCCTACCGCTTCTTTCCCGGCAAAGTTTGAGTTGTCGTAGCATTCTATTTTTTGGATATCCAACTCCGAGGGTTTAACGGTATAAGTATTCAAAAATTCTTTGTGCTCAAAGATTCTTTCCAATGCCCAGCGCTCCTTTTCGTCTTTAAGCGATGCCATAAGCTTTTTGCCCGTGCCATTTAAAACCATTTTTATCGCCCGGATATTCTTCTGATATTGTTTTCTATTCGCAATATTACTTTTCCAGATTCGCATTACCTGCCTGCCGGCAGGCAGGTTGGCGATTACTCCATCTTTTTTGCAGCAAAAACCGAAGCATTTTCCGATTTGCGCGTTTAAGCAGTCGCGGAAATGAAGTTGGAAGCAAGAGCAGTAGGGGAATGAGCGGCGAAGTAATTTTAAAACAATCCGCAGGGCGCCACCGTCGGTGAAGGGGCCGATCCGTGCACGACTAACGACTAACGACGAACGACGATGAAGATTTTCATGCCCAACGACGATTTTCGGGAAGGTGTCCTTTGTAAAGTGGACATAAGAATAAGTCTTGTCGTCCATCCACAAAACGTTGTATTTCGGCTTTAAAGATTTAATCAGCCGCGATTCTTCTATCAGGGCTTCGATGTCGGAGCGTAAAACCGTGTATTCCAAATGATCCGCTTCTTCGTGAAGGGACTGGGTTTTCAGGTCGGTAATCTTCAAATACGATTTAAGCCTATTTTTGAGATTAGCCGCCTTTCCTATATATAGGACTGCATTGCCCTGATAGAAGGTATAAACTCCTGGTTCGGTGGGTGAGTTTTTAATTTTTTGGATAATTGACTGGTGCATATTGCGCTGGTATTATAGCCGAAGCTCTCTAAATCTCAAAGGAATAGAATGACTCACGACAAAGATACGTGCCTTAAGAGCGTCGATCTGCTCTTGGGTTGGCCTCTAAAAAAAGCGCCTCACGAGAAAGTGTTGAAACTATTCGCCGTATCCATATGTGGTTTAACCGTAGAGCGATGTCTTGCGGGCAAGAAAGGAAAACGGTCCGCCGTTTCTGGGAATCTCGGGAAGATTGCCAATATCTTGTATAAAGAAACTTTGCGAAGGATGGAAATGAAAAACAAAACCCGCTAGTAAGGCGGGATTTTTTATAGAGAGACTCTCGAATCATTTTTTTTCGGCGATTACTAAACGGATACCGGATTCCTTTCCACCGATTTCCAGAGAAATCACTTTCACCGAGCTCCATTTCGCTTCATCGAATAGGTTTAATATGTCAGGCAAAAGAAAATTCATGTAATACATTACGAATTCCGGCTTAATCCAGTGATTGCGTAATTTCATCGTAGCGTCAAAAGCAAAGTAGGGCCACGCAGAAAGGTGATACCACTTTGGGCGTTCGGCGGTAATGAAGGCGAATTTTCCTTCCCGACGAAGCATCGAGTAAACCACATCAATGAATTCTTTCTGCTGGTTCTTTTCGATATGCCCCAGCGCTCCGAAGCAAGTAATCAGATCGAAATCTTTTAGAAACTGGATATCAAAGATGTTTTTACACACAAATCGGACTTCAGGCTTGGTGACGGCGGAAAATTTCTTTCTCGCTTCAGCCAGCATCGGCTCGCTCCAGTCGATTCCCACAATTTCTCTTCGGACAATTGGCAGCAAGCCTTCAATGCCTGCGCCCGTTCCGGTGCAAAGATCAATCGCATATTCAAAAGGTCCTTCAGTTTTCAGATAATCGGAGGTGGCATCAATGATTTCTTTAGGGGTCAGAAATGGCGTGTAGTCAAATTTCGACGCCAGTTGGTCGTAGCCTTCTTTGGTTGAAGAAAGTCCCTGCTTGATCAATTCTCGCAGGCTCGGTCCTTTTGGATGAAACATTTGTTTTCTCGATTCAAAAAACTGAATAAAATATACCGCTAATTCACCAAGCAAAGCAATCAAAAACACCCGTTTGAGGTGTTTTTTATTTTGGCGGAAGCGGAAGGATTCGAACCTTCGGAACCCTTTCGGGTTCAACGCATTAGCAGTGCGCTGCTTTCGGCCGCTCAGCCACGCTTCCGTATATATTTATTTTCTCGGCAGAGCCTCGATCAAAAATCAGGGGAATCGTGTCTGCCCGGGTTGCCCTTGCAACCCGTTGAATGCCACATAGCCATTCAACCCACGCTTCCAAAACTTTCTATATAATAACAGTCTTTTTGCAATTTTGCCAGATTTCTCATACTATCAGCGTAGCCGTTTGATGGTGCGTAATAACAAAGGAGGCCAGATGCAAACGGAATCCTGGCATAGATGGATTACTGACATTACACTTGATATTCCGGCTGGCACAATTCTGGGAGCTATTCAGGAAATGGTACGGATCTCCAGGTTTTCCAATGCCAGAGTGCATGCGGATATTAACGATATTTGGATGTGTGTAAGCCCAGACGAGACATCGCTAGAGGTAATGGAACTCTACAAGCAGGCAAATAGAGAAAGAAATCTGGCGGAAAAAGCGAGGAGAAAAAAGAAGCCCTGCTACAAACGCGAAGTACTGTACGCTGACGCAAAGATGGAGATTGTGCGTATCGTCTGGCTTCCCGGTTCAAAAAGTCGTCCGCATGATCACGGAAAATCTCATGGAGTAACGATTGTCTTGAAGGGTTCAGTCTTCGAGAAAGTATTCGACAAGAAAACAAAAATGTTCCTGCGGAGTGAAATCCATCCGGCCAACCTCAATGCATCCTTTGATGAGTCGCCCCGCCTGATTCACATCATCGGCAACGCCCGCCCTGATATGGAAGCGATCACCCTCCATATCTATATGCCTCCGCTGAAAATGAAATTCTACGACGACCTCGCCTAATCGCGAGGTTTTTTGTTAATATTACAGGAATGAAAGAATCTCCGAAAAAAATTCGCATCGCCGTATTAATCGGCGGGCCGTCGGCGGAATATGACGTGTCGCTGAAAACCGGTGGGCAAATTCTCACCAACTTAGATCACGATAAGTATCAGGCGCGGGCTATTGTAATCTCCAAAAATGGAAACTGGCCGATGAAGCCATCGGAGATAAAAAAGAAATTCGACCTCGCCTTTATTGCGATGCACGGAGAATATGGAGAAGACGGCACCGTCCAAAAGATTTTGGATAAATACCGGATTAAATACACCGGCTCCGGAGCCAGGGCTAGCGCTCTGGGAATGGATAAGGTTTTGTCGTCAAAGATTTTCACAAAAGCCGGTCTAAGTGTCCCGCAGTTTTCTTTATTGAAAATCAAGAATGGCAATCTCGCTCCCAGCGATACTAGGCAATCACTTTTCCATCTTCCGGTTGTGGTAAAGCCAACCGACAGGGGATCGAGTGCCGGTACGATGGTTGTGAAAAAGGTGCAGGATCTTCTTCCGGCAATTCAAAAAGCGGCCAAGTTTTCCGAGAATATAATGATTCAAAAATATATTGAGGGCAGGGAATTCACCTGCGGAGTAATTGAGGTCAAAGGAAAACTAAAAGCCCTTCCACCTACGGAGATTGTGCCGAAGCTCCGAGGATTCTTCGATTACTATTCAAAATATACTTCGGGCGCTTCCCGAGAAATTACGCCGCCGAGAATTTCCCGCAAAGAGATGAAAAAGATCCAAGCCCAATCACTGAAAGCACATCGCGCAATCAGGGCAAAAGGAATGTCCCGCACAGATTTTATGCAAAACGAAGATGGCAAGCTGTATGTGCTGGAAATTAATACCATTCCGGGTATGACCGCCACTAGTTTACTGCCTCAAGAAGCCCGAGCGGCCGGAATTGAGTTCCCAAAACTGTTGGATTTGATTATTGCTTCGGCACTGGCGAAATAACTGGATTTGTGCTAATATAGGCAGGTTGTTTGACATATTTTTAATGAGGAGAATCCGGTGATCAAGCTCGTAATCGAGCCAGGGGTTAAAAAGACATGGGAGCAATTTCTTGCCGAAAATCCGCCCTTTTCTATCGGTATCGATGGTTATGTGAATGCGCCGCCACTCCTTTCTGAAAAAGGTCCCCATCTTAATCTCGACCACCACGAAGGCGTAGATCGACTCGCCACTTACAGTACTTGCAAGCAGATGATGCTTGCTATCAATGGGCGACTTTTCAGAACCTTCCAAAAAGATGGAGTTCCGACAGCAACGCTTTTCGGAAATGACTGCGATCAGGATGTTTGGGTTGTTGACGCAACGATCAATCATCACGAACGTTTTGTCGGCGCGAAAAGCGAACCGAGGTTGAGGCAGTTGATTGACGTGGTTGATCTGCTAGACACCACCGGCGGACTTTACCTGATGGATATTAATTCCCGACTTCGCAAAGAAGTGAACTGGATTTTTCACCCCTATACCGAAGCCCGGACAAGCGGCACGCTTGAGAAAATGACAGGTGAAGAAATGGTCAACCTTGTGAAGTTGGGCGGGCGGAGAATTATTGATTATGCAAACGGCAGAGGTGGGCAAATTGAACCTGATACGCGCCACAAGATACGTCACAAGGGAAATGGCTGGGTGATGTTTGAGGAAATCGGAGCTGATGCCCGATACAAGGTTTGTATGGAGGGAGACGGCGCTTACGTGATGATTAAAGAGGGAGGCAGTAGTAGCCGTTTCCATTATTCTGTAGGACGAATTTCCAAGTTTGTTCCCTTTCCGGTCAGAGAGATTATTAATGCTCTCAATGCCGTGGAGGGACCCACGGTGGTAATGGAAAAAACACACCGACCCACTTGGGGTGGTTCGGACATTATTGGTGGTTCACCAAGGGTGTTTGGCAGCTGTCTGACACCTGAAGAAGTAATTAAAATCGTTGAAGAAGTTTTAGCAAAAACAGGCCCCGCTTAGCGGGGTTTTTTATTGCTCGCCACTCCCTACTTAATACTCACTACTTACTACTGTATACTTATCTTTATGGACCCCGAAAAGAAAATCTACTGGAGCGCGCCCGAGTTTGAATATCACGAAAAAACTCATGTTTGGTTTTGGATGATTGTGATTGGGGTAATCGCTATGGTTGCTGTAGCCCTCATTCAAAAGAACATTCTTTTTGCAATTTTTGCTGTCTTAGCAGGAGTTCTGGTGTTGCAGTGGGGGAAGACCAAGCCGGATTACGTAGATTTTCAATTAGATGAAGTGGGGATTAGCGTGGGCGGAAAAAATCCGCATCCATGGCAAGAATTTTCCGGCTTTGCGATTCACCGGCTTCATCACGAAGAAGAGGGGCTTTCCGAGTTAGTACTCCAGCGCACCGGCAGTCTTGGAACGCATTGGAAATTTCTGGTGCCAAATAAAGACGTGGATAGGGTCCGCCATTTCTCCAACCAGCATTTACATGAAATTGAATTTGAAGATTCGCTAATTGAGCACATCTCGCGCCTGTTGCGCTTCTAGCTAAAAGTTGTAAAATACGTAAAGTTAGAAATAAGCCCTCGTCGTTCAATGGTTAGGACGCAAGATTGCGGATCTTGCGATTGTGGTTCGATTCCACACGAGGGCACAAAGTTACTCAAATAGTTCTCTCGCATCACCAGAGCTCTTTTTGGCCAGCGCCAAAAATGCTCTTTTCTCTCGGCGATTTACTCCGACTTAGCGTCGGAGACCGGCTAAATCACCTCCGAGATATGCTGCTCAAAAACTATTCTCGCTGTTGGGAAAATCAGCGAAGCGAGACCCCTGTTCCACACGAGGGCACAAATATAAAACTAGTTTTGCTATCCTTTATTTAGCTCCTTAATTAAGGACACCTACCTATGAGGTGCCCCGATGAATGAGATAGCAGACGACATCCTGATGATTGCAAAAGTCTTCGCCGCATCGATTGTTGGGTTCTTGGTATTGGCGGGATTCTTCGCGGCAGGGGAGGCCGAGGCTATTCTTTATGGCCTTCTAATACTCGCTAACATCCTCCTCGCAACCTTAATTTCCGTGACTGCTATGGTAATTATGATTCTGCTGGGAGGTAGGTTTTGCCGGTTATTTTAGGCCCCTTTTTTGGGGTCTATTTTTGTCCCCGAATTAAACAAAGCGAATAAGGCTTTACCCCAATGCTCTGAATAAGATTCCGTTCCCTCAAAGCGCAGGGAATAGTTTCGAGGAACGTGCCGGAGCCCCGACGGCTTGGTCTTATTAGCGTCGGGGCGAGGGAGAGGCAAATTGAGCCGCAGGCTTGCCCGCCTTAGGCGGGAGCTCAATTATGCCGTTTCCGAGGGGCTATTCCTGGAGCCCTTGACAAAATGATATAAAGTATGCTATTATGGTTTGGTAGTCGTTAGCAGTACATTCAATTAACCCCGGGCGTTCCGACTAAATAGTCGAGAATTAGCCCAAAATAAGGAGTAAAGCAATGAACCCCAACAGCCACCTGTACATGTCCGCAGCGGTGATCGTCATCGCCGCCCTCGTGATCTTCGGAAGGAAGATCTGGGCGGCAGCGAAGGCGCCGTTCCAGTGGCTCGACCGCTGGATGAAGGACCTCACCAATGACTACAGTGGTGAGGATTCGGATCAGCGCGCGGATGTCTCCACGGAGCCGCTGACGCTGGCGAGAATCGAAGCGACGATGCTCCAGGACGAGCTCGTTGCCGGCCGCAACACGGGTCGGGTCCGCCAGTATCTGCGTAAGAAAGGCTGGCGGCTCGTCGAGTTCAAGGGCCACAGCGGCGGAATGAAGTTCGGGCTTGTGGTCGCCACGCGGAAGCGCGGTCTCCATGGGCAGGCCAGGATCAACGTCGGACCGGGAAAGTACTCGGTCTGGCGCAGCCTGGCCAGCCTCCAAAAGGTGGCCTAACCACTTCAAGTCCTATCGCCAGGTAGGCACCCCGGTATCTAAACCGGGCGCCCCGCAAGACTTTGAGCTATTTAGCTCTGGTCTCCGCGGGGCTTTTTTTATTCAACATAAAGTGTTACAATATCCCCAGTTCATCAAGGAGAAAAAGAAGTGGGTTATTTTGTTCCTGCCGCCCTGTTGATCTGCGCAATCATCTCTTTCGGCGTCGCTTGCTATATGAGCTACCGCGACAGAAATAAGAAAGATGAGTATTACAAAATCCAACAGGAGCTGAAAAAGAAAAATGCCCGAGGTTGACACAACCCCGCATCTTTTGCCAATTCGGCACAAGGTGCGGGGCTTTATTTTTCTCCCATTCGGATGTACCATCCCACAATAGTTATATTTGTCTGGTATATGAATAAGCTATACTTTGTTTAGTAAGTATGGTGCCCATAGTGTAGCGGCAACACTAGAGTTTGTGGAACTCTCATCACGGGTTCGAATCCCGTTGGGCACCCTAAGGGCTTCCTCGGAAGCCCAGTTTTAGGGGGCTTTCTTTTTGTTAAAAATTGATTATAATAGGTAAACAGAAAAACTTATGACTAATTTCAAACCGCTCTCAAATCACTTATTTATTGAACCTCTCAATACCGAGAAGGCCACGAAGTCCGGAATTGTTTTGCCGGAAACTGCCGAGAAAGAAAAGCCGATGGTGGGAATTGTGATAGCGGTCGGTGAAGGAAAACGAAATGAAAAAGGCGATGTTGTGCCGATGGCGGTAAAAGTCGGCGACAAGGTTTTATTTAAAAAATACGGCCCCGACGAAATTGAAGTAGAGGGGAAAAAATATCTGGTCGGAGAGGAAGATGATGTCCTCGCGATCCTGGAATAATAATATTTAAACGTTTAAATATTTAAATAATAAAAATATTCTACAATGAGTAAACAAATTCTATTCAACGAAAAAGCCCGCGAGGCGATGAAAAAAGGTATTGATAAGCTGGCTCAAGCTGTCATTGCGACTCTTGGCCCGCGCGGCAAGGCGGTAGTTATTGAAAAGGGCTATGGCGCTCCGCAGGTTACTTTTGACGGCGTTACTGTTGCCAAAGAAATTGAACTCGAAGATAAATTCGAGAATCTTGGCGCTGATTTAATTAAACAGGCCGCTGATAAAACCAATGATGCCGTTGGTGATGGCACCACTACTTCTATTGTATTGGCGCATTCTTTGATTGAAGAGGGCGAAAAGATGCTCAAATCCAAGGACGTAAATGTAATTCAGCTCGCCGAAGATTTAAAGAAAGGCGCTCTTATTTTGGCGAAAAATCTTGAAGCTCAAAAAGAACCGGTGAATGATCTGGCGAAATTGGCTGAAGTTGCTTCACTTTCCGCGAAAGACAAAACCATCGGCGGCTTAATCGCTGAAGTAATTCACAAAGTTGGAAAGGAAGGCGTAGTCACCGTGGAAGATTCAAACACCATCAGTAATTCGTATGAAGTAGTGGAGGGTATGCAGTTTGATCGTGGTTTCATCTCGCAATATATGATTACCAACAGCGAGCGGATGGAGTCCTCTTTGGAAAATCCGTATATTTTGGTTACCGATAAGAAAATTTCCGCCATCGCGGAGATTCTGCCGATTTTGGAAAAGGTGGTGCAAAGCGGAAAAAAGGAAATGGTAATTATCGCCGATGATGTGGAAGGCGAGGCTCTGACTACTCTGGTAGTCAACAAACTCCGCGGCGTGTTCACCGTGCTTCCTTTGAAAGCTCCGGGATTCGGAGATAGAAAAAAAGAAATGCTTCAGGATATCGCCACAATTACCGGCTCTCAATTTATTTCTGAAGAGCTTGGCAAAAAGCTGGAGGCGGTAGAACTGGCCGATCTTGGTACGGCTCATCGGGTTGTGTCTAATAAAGACACCACCACAATCGTGGGCGGAAAAGGCGATAAGAAAAAAATTGAAGAGCGTGTTGCTCAATTGAAAGCCCAACTGCAAAAAGCGGAGTCCGGTTTTGATAAAGATAAATTACAGGAACGTTTGGGTAAGCTAGCCGGCGGAGTAGCCGTCATTAAAGTTGGCGCTCCGACCGAATCTGCCCAGAAAGAATTAAAAGATAGAGTTGAAGATGCTGTGGCCGCCACGAAGGCCGCGATGGAAGAAGGGATTGTGCCGGGAGGTGGAATGGCTTTGTTCTACGCAGGAATGGAATTACGTCATCCGCCAGCTGGCGGAAGCAGTATTGCCAACGATATTTTAATTGCCGCCTCCGAGGCTCCTATCCGCGCCATTGTGGAAAACTGCGGCCAATCTCCTGATTTTATTTTGAACCAACTTCCGAAGAAAGCGGGCTGGCAGGGTTTTGATGCCAACAAAGGAAAGATGGGGGATTTAAAGGCCGCCGGCATTGTGGATCCGCTGAAAGTCACCAAGACTGCCTTAATGAACGCCGTTTCCGTTGCCGCAAACTATCTCACCATTGGCGCCGCCGTTACCGATATTCCTAAGAAAGAATCTCCAGTCGCCCCGCAGATGGGAGGAATGGGGGAGTACTAGAGATAAAAAATCCGCCCTTTGTCAGGCGGATTTTTTAACCACTTCTTTATTATAGATTGACAAATCTAAAGAAGTGAGTTATCTTATTTGCAGTTCCGTAATGGCTTGATTAATCCAACGGGATTGATCGCCAGCGCATACTTTCTTATTCAGGAGAGTCCTATGAAGATGGACGAAAAAGCTACGTTCAGCACGGTAGTTATCGTAATTGCGTCGATGATTGTCGCGATGAGTCTTTCGATTGCTTTCGGCTTTTTTGCCGGAATTGCAGGGATGATCTTCTCCATTGTGCTATTCCTGATGCTTGATTCCATCGATGAGAGTCTCTCCATGTTGGCCAGTGCCAAAGCTGCGGATAGTCTGGTGAATCAGAAAAAGCCCGCCGAAACCTACACTGACAAGGGTGAAAAAGTTGAAGTGAAGGCTTGAAATTTGTCCGCCTCGACACCGAGGCGGATTTTTATTACTCTGATTCAGGTTAATTGAAATAAAAGAGGCGCGATGAAACCCGACGAATACGAGCTGACGCTGGCCGAGTGGGAATTTATCAAAACTTTTTTGACCGACAGGGGATTGCCGATTGATGTCGACAAAACCTTCAACGATGTGTATATCAAGACCCGTTATTCGAAAGTTCGTTCGCGTTCGGAAATTTATGATTTTTCCACCGAGATTGCGCCTGGGCTAACCTTGGGATTGCCGTTTATTATGGCGAATATGGTTTGTGTCGCGGACGCCAAGGCGATCGTGGCTCTGGAAAGAGAGGGCGGCCTCGGAATTCCTCCACAAATGTTGGAATTGAAGACGCGCTTGGAGATGTTGGATGAGATCGGCCGGAGAGATTCCGCGCTAATCGATAATCCGCTTACTATTTATCCCGACGCCACCCTGGAAGAAGCCAAAAAATTAATGGGTAAGCGCGGCGTTTCTAGTTTGATCGTGATCAACGGAGAAGATAGGCCGATCGGCATCTTGAGTACGCGAGACTGGATGTACGAAGCTGATGAAGGGAAATTCGTTGGCGATCTGATGGGCGGAAAAAGAAAACTTTACGCCGCCAAAAAGGGCATAAGCTTCGGGGAGGCGGCCAAGATCTTGAAGCGTCATGAGATTGAAAAACTGCCGCTGCTGGGAAAGAATGGCGCTTTGGCCGGTCTGATCACGGCTCACGGCTTGTTCTACAAACACCATCATCCCCGCGCTACGCGCGACGAGAAAGGACGTTTTCTGAAAGTCGGAAGTGTAGGAGTCGGCCAATATTTCACCGCAGCTCATATGCGAGAGGTGGAAACGCAGGTCCGTAAAGGAATTTGTCTGTTACTGATCGATACGGCGCGCGCGTTTTCTATTAACACCAAAGAGGCGGTGGAAGCGGTGCGGGCGCGGTTCCCTGAGCTTCCGCTGATGGTCGGCAACGTGGATTGTCCCGAAGGAGCGAAGGCTCTTTTCCAGTGGGGTGTGGATATCGTAAAAGTCGGCATCGGCCCCGGAGAGGCTTGCCGCACCCGCGAAGTCGGCGTCGGAATGCCCCAGCTTTCCGCTGTTGCCAAGTGCGCGGCGGTAGCGCGGATGGAATCAGTGAACGGAAAACGAAAATATATCGTTGCCGACGGGGGAATGAAAAACCCGGGCGACATTTGCAAGGCGCTGGTTGCCGGAGCGGACGCGGTAATGTCGGGCTCGCTGTTCATTGGAGCCATTGAATCGGCCGCTGAAGCGAACGTGAATAAACATGGGTTGCGGATCAAAGAATACGTTGGTTCGGCTTCATCTAAAGCGCAAAAGGAGCGCATCAACCATGGAACACTTGTTAAAAAACGTCGCCCCGAAGGTGTATCGCAAGAAATGCCAGTGCTGGGTACGATGGAAGAAGTAGTTGAGGAATTGGTCGACGGAATGAAGTCTACCCTTAGCTTCCTCGGAGCTTGGAATATTCAGGAACTGAAAACCAGAGGAAAATTCGGCTTGCAAACCTCCGCCGGACTGAAAGAAGGAATAAAAAAGTAATAACTGATGACTAACAACTAACGACTAAGAACCGGTACGCCCGCTTGCAAAAGCGGGTTTTTTTTACCTACTGCTCAAAATTTTCAATTCAAAGAAGTAGAAAATTTTGTGTGCAGTAGCAATCCTGGGCGTAGCGTAGGATTATCTTGCAAAAAATCAACAGAAGTGTTAATATCTCGCCAGAACCCTAACAGGAAAGGAGAGTGCTCATGGTTCGTATGCACGACGGAGAGATGTATCTGGTATCTGTGGCGCACGGAGGCAGAGGGCATGGCGAAGAAATGTCGATGCTTTGTTTGGCCGACGACTTGGAGTTCGCGCTGAACACCGCCCGGACGGCCGAAAAGTTCGGCTATGACATTTCGCGCGGTGATGACGGCATCTTCATCTGGAAGTTTAATGTTAACGTTATCTACGCAAATCGTTTTCCTATCTTCGAGCGGCGTCTGACTTATAAAAGGGTTTCCGACACGGAAAAATCTTGGGTCGAGCATTGGAACTCCGCCGCCCACAAGGCTTTGGTTAAAAATAAGGTGGTCCGATCCCGCAAGTAGCATCACCCACCCCGCTTGAATAAAGCGGGGTTTTTTGTTCTGGGGAGAAGTCTATTTATCATTTTAGTTATAATGTATAAAACGGTCTCCAATTATAAAAATAATAAATATAAATATGCCAGCAATATTAGTTATTCTCGTATTAGTGCTAGGAGGAGGGGCATCTGTCGCGTCGGAACAGGCTACTCCCGGTAGCTTGCTTTACCCCGTAAAGGTCAATATCAATGAAGGGGTGATCGGAGCGCTTTCCTTCTCAGCCAAAGCTAAGGCAAATTGGGATGTCCGGGTTACAGAGCGACGTCTTGAGGAAGCCGAAGAGCTTTCGGCGGAAGGGAAGCTTGATGCTGATGCTCGGGCGCAGATTGAAGAGAACTTTGCAGCGCATGCCGACCGGGTTCATGAGCGCATTAGTGATTTCCAGGCTCGCAGCGATTTCAACGCGGCCGCGGATGTGGCCGCCAATTTTGCAACTTCTCTCCGCGTGCACCAGACGATTCTTGAACGCCTTGCTCTAGAGAATAGTTCGCAAGCGGTTGAAGTAAACCACATAGTGGTAAAAGTTCGCGAGCAAGAGTTGGTGACTGCCAAAGAGCGAACCAAAGCGGAAGCAAGCGCATCTTCTCAAGCCAGCCCAGACGTGCAAGCGGCGGCAGAGGGCCGGATGGGAGCGGCGCAGAATAAGATTTCCGAGGTCAGAGCTTTTCTGAACCGAATGAAGACATCTCTCACCGCATCGGCAGTAGCCAACGCGGAAGCGCAATTAGCTGTTGCTGACAAGCTCTTCGCTGATGGAAAAGTAAAACTGGATGCGAAAGCTTACGCTGAAGCCTTTACGCTGTTTGGCAAAGCTCACGAAGCCGCTCAAGCGGTAAAATTGATGCTGGATTCCAGCGAACGACTCGATCTTGATATTCGCGTGGATACTAAGATGGATGTCGAGACTAGGACAACTAATTCAGCTGGAGTTAAAGTAGACGCTTCGGTAAAAATCGGTCTGTAAGGTTTGGATCAAATAAAAATCCCCCAAAGAGGTTCACCCGCCTCCGGCGGGGGATTTTTTTATTTCTTTCCATTCCCACTTATTCCACTATTCGCGCGAATAAGGTCATAAGGGGAGTAGGGCGGGAGGAAATTTCACTGCAGCATTCCGTATTTTTTGTTCTGAGCCGTCATTTTCAGAAAGTAGGCCAAGCGAGTTTTTCGGCCTTGGTTCCAGGCGGAGGCAGTAATCCAAGCGATGCGAATCCGGCGATAATGCTCCGGAAACTTTTTAAAATTATTCCAGACTTGCATATCTTTTTTCATCGCCTTTTGTAGCCAGAGGGGGATTACAATCTTTCCGGCGTTTTCGGCTTTGTGGTGGCCCTTGGTGGCGGCGATTCCGGCTGGGTGCATCAATCCAGCCTTAAATAACCGGCGGGCTTTTTCTTTATTCAACTCCGACCAGCTACTTTTTGGATTGCGCGGGCTGAACCTTTGAGCAAAGGAATCTTTATCAACCGTCTTCACGGTGCTGTCTATCCAGCCGAAACAGAGCGCCTCATTTACTGCGTCGCCATATTCCACCCGCGGCTTGCCGGAACTCTTTTTGTAATAGACCAGCCAGATCTCTTTGGCCTTGGCGTGATTCTTCTCCAACCACTTCCGCCAAGTTTTCCGATTAGGAGCGTAAAAAAGTTTACCTAGTTTCACTGTCTAAGATTTTTTATTTCTTCAAGTTCTTCTTCTGAATCACACCAAATAAGAGCCCAGTATTTTTCTCGGCCTAATTTTTCATATGCTCCGTAGCGGTGATTTCCATCTCGAACGGAAAAAATGCCGCCGGCGTAAGAAACAATAAATGGGGCGAGATCTCCCTCTGATTGAATATACTCAATCAAAGAATTAACTTTTCTATTCCAATTTTCTATGGATTCCTGATATTCCATTTCTTTTTCCGGACCACAACACCTTTCCAACTTTTTCAGAGGGAAGAGCATGGGGCCAGCCCAGTACCTTTTTCGTTTCTTCAACCCATCGGCTAAGGCGGAATTTTTTCCTTCCGCGCGCAAAAAAGTATCTATCCATTTTTCCAATTGGCCGTCTTGGGAGTGTTTTGTGATCTCTGCTATCAAGTCGTGATGGGTGGACTTATTGTTGGACTGATTCATCGAAAAATTATAACACCAGCTTGAACAAAGGCGAGTTTTTCATTATTCTATGAAAAGACTTTGCTTCCGGCTCCTGCTCTGCGGGGGCTCGGGCAAGTCCAGGAAAAGTGTTCATTAAGTTAGGCGCACGTGCTATAATAGCAAGTGATGACCTCAAAAGAATTACGAATCGCAGGAGCAATGTTGTATGTAGGGGAGGGGACGAAATTACGCAAAGATCCTCGCTACAAAAACACATTCATCTACGCTATTGAGCTCACTAATTCTGACCCGCAGATTGTCGCGCTGTTCATCAAGTTCTTGAAAGAAGAGCTGGAAGTTGATTTCAGTAAGGTTAGAGGCCAGCTCTTTATTTACCCCGACCTGAACCGGGAAAAGGTTATGCGGGTCTGGAGCCGCAAAACCGGGATTCCGATTGCGCAGTTCCAAAAGGTCATTATGCTGAAACCGAGAAGTTTGGTATTCAGACATAGTCCGTTGGGAACTTTTAAAGTCCGAATGAGCAGTAAGGAGAAGTTTCTAAAGCTTCAATCTATAATTGAAAGCGTTTGGAAAAGCGTATAGTATCGACAAGTTAACACGGAGGCGTCGCATAGCGGCCTAGTGCGTGCGCTTGGAAAGCGCATATACCGAAAGGTATCGAAGGTTCGAATCCTTCCGCCTCCGCCAGTTGGGAAATGAAGTCATTGGCTCGCCCGCTACGCGGGCTCGCCAGCCGTTTTGAATTCAGTAAGGCCAGAAGCGGGTTTTTCTTTTCTGAATTGAATAAAACTGGTATCTTAATAATGTGTGAATATTGAGAACCTATTGTGATAGGCGTGTAATAAAAAGTATGAACCAAAAAGGATTTCCACAACTTATCTTAATGGTCGTTGTTGTAGTAGTTGTCGTGGCAGGAGGTGGTATTTGGTATTATCAGAAATCGGCTGAACAAAATAAACCTGTATCAGAGGTGCAAGTGGTCCCGGAATCGCCCTCTGTTCCAACCGAACAGCCCAAACAGCAAGTTAAAGAACAAGAACAGCCGCAAACAACAGAGGTGTTAAAACCTTCGGAGAAACCCGTTACTCAAGAAACCACAAACAATAATAGCCCGATTTCTCCTTATTCGGTTATATGGAATAGCAAAGATTTTACCTGGTATCCAAATGGGACTCCGCCTGCCTGTCCGCAGCCGCTTACATTAAAAACGCCAGTAGATATGCAATTGGTGACCGGAGCGTTATGGCCCGGTCAGGTGCGAGGTGGATACAAAGCCCACGGTGGTTTTCGATTTAATAACGACGGCACAAATGATATAACGGTTCGTGCTCCGGTTGGCAGCCATCTTATTCAAGCAAGTCAATATTTAGAGGGTGGAGAGAAACAGTATTTCTTTGTTTTTTCCGTTCCATGTGGATTTGTTTATCGCTTAGATCACGCCAGAGTATTATCTGTGAAACTATCAGAAGCAGTAAAGAATCTACCGCCCGCGACCGAGGGCGATAGCAGGACAAGTTATATTAACCCTCCGGTGTGGGTAGATGCTGGAGAAGTTGTGGCTACTTCAATAGGAGTTACCAAAAATATATTTGTTGACTTTGGGTTGTACGATGTGCGAAAACCAAATAATGTAACACCAAATCCAGCTTGGGCTGATCTTTATGCAGCCGATAAAGAATTCGGGCATTACGGAGTCTGTTTTTTTGATTATCTTTCCGGCAATGACGGCACAACCATGCGCTCCCTTCCCACTGGAAAGGAGGGCAAGGTCAGCGATTATTGTAAATAAAAAAGCCGAGTTTCTGGAAAAGCAAAATTGAGAAACATAAAGAAATAATTTAAAAGACCCGCCTCATCGGCGGGTTTTAATTTATCAATTTACTATGGCTCGAGCGGTGGGAGGGAATCGCCGGTGATGGCGTCGATCACATCATTGATCTGAATCGGGGATTGGATCAGGCCCTCGGGCGGGGTGATTGTCGCGGTTTGGGGCTTGGTGTTTGGCTTCTTCACACCTACCGTAGTGCTGGTCGGGGTTGTGCTTATGGTACCTTTTACTTCTGGTTCAGGCTCGGTGTCTCCTTCGGGATTTTTGAGTTTACCCAAAGATTCGCGCGAAACAGTGAGCGCATCCTCGACAGCTTGTTTTACCTCGCCCTCGGCTTGCGGCACCACATCGGACAGTGCTTGCTCTTCCGCGGCGGCAAGATCAGCGACTTGATCGGCCAATTCCGGTTTTTGGCTTGAGACCGCGACCACTGCGTCAGTGGTGTTTTTGAGCGCGGCCAGGGTTTGGTTCACGATTTCAGTGGTTTCTTTATTCTCCACAAGCTTGGCGACTTCCTGTATCGTCAAAAGCGACGGGTTTCTAACGCCCCGCTCTAAACCGCTAATGTATGTTCGGTGGACGCCCAAAACCCTTGCTATATCGCCCTGCGACATTTCTTTTTGTAGGCGCACTTTGCGGACTTTTTGCCCGAATTTCGATACTTCTTTATTCATATGCGTAAAATCCACTTGCAGATATTTTAGCAAATGTTGTATAATTGGTCTATGGAGAGCAATTACTCTATAAGCATTTCGGGGAGAAGAGTTGTGTTGCCCGCGCAATGGGAGGGTTGGGCAAGGGCAACTCTATTTTGTTTTAGTGGCGGCGCATTTCTGAAATCCGAAACCCCCAGTCCGAAACCCGCCCACATTCCTCCCCAGACCCCTCCTGCGGGCGGGAAAAGAGCCGGGGCAGGGCGAATCCATTCCCCCAGACAAATTGTTTCGCCCTGCCGAGTCCGCTTTAATCATCTGGATTCTGCTCGAAATAGTTTCGAACTTTGTCCAACAAACACCGCCAGTTATTAAGTTAAGCTATGCTTAGTTCAAAGGGGCCTAAACAAACATGGAACACTCAATCTACTTAGCGAAAGTAATCGGTTTAGTGAGTGTGATTGCCTCACTGGCAATTTTAGCGCGCTATAAGAGGAATATAGAGCTTGAAATAGAAGTGACGAAAATTCCCGGTCTGACTTTTTTGGCCGGATTCGGCATTCTCGTTCTCGGCGCCTTGATGGTGGTGAGCCATAACATCTGGGTAGCTGACTGGCGGGTTGTCATCACAATCCTCAGCTGGTCCGTGCTGTTGAAAGGAACTGGAAGGATCTTCGTCCCGGAAGCGGTGAAATATATGATTGAAAAGAAGCGCACCGTCCGCTGGTTCATCCTCGGCGAGATTGTTCTTTTGCTGGTTGGTTTATTCCTGATGTATCAAGGATTTGTTGCTCCGAAACTGGCCGAAAGTTACAAGCCCGGAATTCCTGATGGAGTAGCGTGCACAATGGACGCGAAGATGTGCGCTGATGGTTCATATGTCGGCAGAGGCGGCCCGAAGTGCGAGTTCTCTAAGTGTCCGAATGAAATCTAAAGGCCCCTCGTTAAGAAGGGGCTTTTTTATTTTACGCGGAACTTGATGCTAGAATGAAGCAAATGAAAAAACTACCGCACGACAACGTTTGGACCCGTCTGATGCCTTCCAAAATCAGCGGCGTTGGCGTTTTTGCTATTAGAGATATTTCGGCCAACACTAATCTTTTCGAAGATGATGATGTAAAAATGGTTACGCTTCAGAAACCGGAAATTGATGCGATGGACTTGGAAACCAAAAAGCTCTACGATGATTTTTGCGTAATTAGAGGCGACAAATACATCTGCCCGCAAAACTTCAATGATATCACCGTGGGCTGGTTCATAAATCACTCCACGAATAATCCGAATGTCCGTTGTGATAAAAATCTTGTATTCCACAGCGCCAGAGATATCAAGGCAGGGGAGGAGCTCACGCTGGATTACTCAACTTACAGCGAAAAATAAATAAATGATCCCGTTAGAAGCAGCCAATCTAAATAACTATAATAATCAACATGCAAAAAACAGTCGTAAATAACAAAGTAGTCTGCGTGTCACGGGTACGCCCGGCAGGCGCACCCTGCTTCTAACGGGATGAAAAAACGTCGTAATTTCTCACTTCCGGACCAGAACGGAAAAATTCATACCTTAAGCGACTACAAAGGCCAGTGGGTACTGGTGTATTTTTATCCGAAAGATGACACGCCGGGATGCAATGCTGAGGCCTGCGCGATTCGCGATAACTTTCCGGAATTCCAAAAGCTCGGCATCCGGGTTTTCGGCATCAGCGCCGATCCGGTTAAAAGTCATGCTAAATTTGCGGAAAAATTTAATCTACCGTTCACTTTAATTTCCGATGAAAAAAGAACCACCATTAAAAGATGGGGTGCTTGGCAGAAAAAAAGAGCGATGGGAAAGACGTATATGGGCATCGCACGCATGTCCTTTCTGATTGACCCCGATGGCGATATTGCCATCACCTATGGAGAAGTGACGCCGGAAACTCATGCGCAAGAAGTTTTAGACGATTTGAAGGAATTATTGAATAAATAAAAACCGCTTCTTATAGGGGCGGTTTTTTTGTTGTTACCTACTGCTCAAAATTTTCAATTCAAAGAAGTAGAAAATTTTGTGTGCAGTAGCAATCCTGAGCCTGCCTGCCGGCAGGCGTAGCGTAGGACTACAAATAACTTGATATTTTATATCAATTATGATACTCTATGAGCCTATTAAATGAACGAGGAAATAACTCCCAAAGTAGAGACGAAAGCATCCGGGTTTAACGGACTAGGAATTGCGCCGGGCATATTAGAAATGTTGGCTAAATTCGGTTATGAAACTCCGACTCCAATCCAAGAGCAGGCTATTCCGGTAGCAATGCAGGGAAAAGATATGGTGGGCATCGCTCAAACCGGCACGGGTAAAACTTTTGCTTTCGGAATTCCGATGATTCAGCGTTTGGCGCAAATCAAAGGCAGGGGATTAGTAGTACTTCCAACCCGCGAGCTGGCTACACAGGTAGATGAATCACTTCACAAAATCGGAGGTCCGGGTTTACGCACTGCAGTTTTAATTGGCGGTATGGCAATGGGACCGCAAAAAGGCGCTTTGGCTCGTGATCCGCATATTATTGTGGCCACCCCCGGACGCTTAAATGACCATCTTCAGCAAAGACTGGTGAGTTTGAGTAATGTGAAAATTGTGGTGCTTGATGAAGCCGACAGAATGTTGGATATGGGTTTTGCTCCGCAAATTCAGAAAATTTTTAACGCTCTTCCGGCTGAACGCCAAACGATGCTTTTTTCCGCCACAATGCCTCCGGAAATTATGACGATGGCGACTAAGCATATGAAGCTGCCTATTCGCATTGAAGTAGCGCGATCCGGAAGTACCGCCGACAAAGTTACGCAGGAAATTTTTATTATCCGCAAAGAAGACAAAGTTCGCTTACTTGAAAAGCTTCTTCAGCAATATATCGGACCGGTATTAATTTTTACCAGAACTAAGCACGGAGCTAAGCGGCTTACTAGAGATGTTGCCGATATGGGTCACACCTCCGCCGAGTTGCACTCTAATCGCTCGGTCAATCAGCGCCGCGAAGCTTTGGACGGATTCAAAGCCGGAAAATATCGCGTATTAATCGCTACCAATATTGCAGCCCGCGGTATTGATGTGAGCGGGATTGAATTGGTAGTCAATTTTGATTTACCGAGCGATACCGACGACTACGTGCACCGCATTGGCCGCACTGCTCGCGCCGGCGCTGAAGGTCACGCCATTTCTCTCGCTACTCCTGAACAACGAGGCGAGCTTCGCGACATTGAACGCCTGATTCAAAAGCGTTTGCAGGTTTCTCCGGTTCCGGAGCTTCCGCCTGCCCGACCGACAAGATACGTCCCAAGGGACGAGCCGAGATCTTTTCGTGGCGGCGGTCGGCCATCTTTTGGCGGAAGCCACGCTCAGCGGGGCGGTTCTCGCTCCGGTGGCGCTGGTCGCCCAAGTTTTGGGGGAGCCCTCCGCCGGCCGGCGGACCGCCCGCATCCAGGAGGTTCTTTCGGCGGCGCTCGCCGCTCTCCTCGCCCCCGATTCCGCCGCTAGTTTATAATAGGTGCTATACTATTCCAGAAAGGTCTTTGGTTTTTCACAAAAAATAAAATGATCATTCTGAAAGAAGGAGAGGGCGAAAATTGCCCGACCTGCAGCCATCCGAAACACGAGGGAAAGCCCTGCGATTGCGGTTGCGGAAAATAACTTTTAAAAAACTGCTCTCGCAAGAGGGCAGTTTTTGTTACGTGTACCAGACTTATAGAAATTTAATGGGATGGTACGCGTACCAGACTTATAGAACTAAAGTGGGATGGTACTGCGTGCGTACCAGACTTATAGAAATTTAATAGGATGGTATAATTAAAATAATTTCGTGAGAGGGTTGATGGAAAAATTCTGGCTTTGGTATGAGCGGCACTATCGCATCAGTCTGGCGATTACCGCTTTTTTGTTTACCCTACAAATCGTCCATTTGATTTGGCTCGCCACAGACATTGTCTTGCCAGCAATTATCGGCACGCCCCATGTTTTCGCAGAAAATTCTTTCGCCAGAATCATTCTGGCGTTGGTGGATTACACCGAGATACCGGCTCTCATCTCCGTCAATATACTTTATTTACGCCATCTGAAAATTTCGCCGTCCTTCAAGCATTACACCTACCTCGTCTTCATTAATCTCCAGTGGGCGCATTTGTTTTGGATTACTGATGAGATTATTCTTGAAACTTTTGGAAAGCATGGCGTCACGCCTGAATGGAATGTGTGGCTGGCGGTGCTGGCAATCGGAATCGATTATCTGGAGCTTCCGGTGATTTATGAAACACTAAGGGAATTTTCCCGTCGTTTTTTAAGAAAAGCAGTATAATCAGGTTATGAATTATACCTGCCCGATGCATCCGGAGATAAAACGGAGTCAGCCCGGTATTTGCCCGGAATGCGGAATGACCCTAGTACCCGATAAAGAAAAACGGAGTTCGGATAAACACGCCGGCCACCGCACTGCGGATTTTTTAAAAAAGTTTTCAATCAGCTTATTATTGACCATTCCGGTTATTTTATATTCCGACATCATCACCAATCTGACCGGATTTCGGGCGCCAACTTTCCCTGGCGCCGGTTTTCTGCCGTTGATCTTAAGTTCAATAGTATTTTTTTATTGCGGATGGGTTTTCTTGACGGGCGCCTGGAGAGAAATAACCGCAAAATTGCCGGGTATGATGACGCTGATAGCCATCGCCACCTCTACCGCCTACCTATACAGCGTTATTTCTGTCTTTCTGAAAGGAGAAACTCTTTTTTGGGAGTTGACCACGTTAATCACTGTGATGCTTCTGGGTCATTGGCTGGAAATGCGTGCGGTCAGTGGCGCTCAAGGAGCGCTTAAAGAACTTTCAAAACTACTACCGGACACAGCAGAAATTTTGCGAAACGGCCAGCCGGAAAAAATACCGGTGGGTGATTTGAGAGAATGGGATTTGGTTTTCGTCCGACCGGGAGGCCGGATTCCGGCTGATGGGATAATTTCTGACGGACAATCACAAGTAAATGAGGCAATGATTACCGGCGAATCAGCGCCCGTTGCAAAGAAAATCGGCAGTGAAGTGATCGCAGGCACTATCAACGGCGACGGTTCTTTAACTATAAAAATCACCAAAGTAGGAGAAAAAACTTTTTTGTCCGGAATAATGCGTCTTGTGTTGGAGGCTCAATCTTCTAAATCCCGTCTTCAAGTTCTTTCTGACAGGGCCGCCTTTTACCTGACGACAGTTGCGGTGGCCGGAGGAGGGGCAACTTTAATTTCTTGGATTCTTTCCGGGGCGGGAGCGGGTTTCGCGATTGAAAGAATGGTGGCAGTGCTGGTTATTGCTTGCCCTCACGCTCTCGGACTCGCCGTTCCACTGGTCGCCTCTATATCTACGACACTCGCGGCTCGCAACGGATTTTTAGTGCGTCAACGTTTAGCATTGGAGCAAGCCAGAAATATTGACGTGGTTCTTTTTGATAAAACCGGCACGCTGACCAAGGGAGAGTTCGGCGTTACCAATATTTGGCCGGTGGGCTCGGAAAATGAAAAAGAAATTTTAGAACTGGCCGCTAGTGTGGATGCGCAATCGGAGCATGTTATCTCAAAGGCAATCGTCACAAGAGCGATGGGCGCGGGAACGAAACTAAAAGAAGTAAAAAACTTTAAACGATTACCCGGCAAGGGCGTGAGCGGAGAAATTGATGGCTCGGAAATAGCAGTCGGCGGGCAGGCAATGCTGGAAAGTTACGATTTAAATATTGAAGGCGGCCTAAGAGAAATAACTGAAGCCGAAAGTAAAAAAGGAAAGACTTTAATCTTCTTAATTAAAGATAGAAAACTTTGGGGAATCTTGGCCTTGGCAGATTTAATACGCGAAGAATCGCGAGAGGCTATTTCGTCTTTGCAAAAATCCGGAGTAAGGGTTGCGATGATTACCGGTGATTCCGAGGGCGTGGCCGCTTGGGTTGCTGGTGAATTAAACATAAGTGAATATTTTTATAAGGTTTTGCCGGGTGAAAAAGCCGAGAAAGTGAAATTACTGCAATCTAAGGGGCAAAAAGTGGCGATGATCGGTGACGGCATCAACGACGCGCCGGCTCTTACGCAGGCTGACCTCGGCATCGCAATCGGCGCGGGGACTAACGTTGCAATTGAATCAGCTGGAATTATTTTAATGAGAAGCGATCCGCGGGATATTATAAAAATCATTAGACTCTCAAAGCTAACTTACTCCAAGATGATCCAAAATCTTTTCTGGGCGACCGGATATAATGTGGTGGCAATGCCGCTGGCCGCGGGAGTCCTAGTGAGCCAGGGGATTATTCTGGAACCGGCACTGGCGGCCTTACTGATGTCGGTCAGCACCATAATTGTGGCCTTGAACGCTGTCTTGTTGAAAAGAAGGCGTTTGTAAGCTAACTTACCAATATGGTTAAAGCGTTCTCAATTTTAATGTTGCTCGCTATCGGTCTAACCTTGGGGGCCGGTCTTTTTGTTTACGCCTCAGATCATTCGGAAGCTAACGGCCTCTGCCCAATATCCGTGATGTCAAAGGCCGCCTGCCCAGCCAAGAGCGGCCTTTTGAGCTTATTGTTGGCAATCAGCTTTCTGTTCGCTGTATTTTTTAACAAAAAAATCTTCGCATCATTAAAACCGAAGAAACAATACTATGGTCACCGGATCACCTTTTCCAGTCTCTATCAATTGAAATTTTCCGATTGGCTGACTTTGCATGAGAAACGCGACCCTTCTTTGTTTTTAGGGTATTGATTTGCGCAGTCTAACTGCGTGTTTAGTATTACAAATCAATGCCCGCTTTAGTCGAGCGGGCATTTTTAACTGAAAGATAAATGGACAAAAAATCATTCTTACTGGGTCTGAGCGCTATACTGATAGTAGTATCGGCTTTTGCTTTTATGGCGACCCGTTCTTCATCCGGACAAAGCATAACCGTCTATAAATCTCCCACTTGTGGGTGCTGCGGAGGATATATCACCTATCTGAAGAAAAACAATTTCCAGGTTACGGTCGTGGAAAAAACAAACCGTACGGAATTAAGGGAAAAATTCCACATCCCGGCTGATATGGAGAGTTGCCATACTTCCGTTGTGAATAATTATGTTGTCGAAGGGCATGTCCCAGTAGAGGCAATCAATAAGTTACTGGCGGAAAAGCCCGATATAGACGGCATTACCTTACCGGAAATGCCGGCCGGATCTCCCGGAATGGGCGGCGCAAAATCCGGTCCGTGGACAGTCTACGCCTTATCGAAAGGCGCAAAATCAGAATTCCTAATTAAATAAATATGGCTTTCCTAACTTTGGTTGAATTCGTTGTTGTGTATCTTTGGGGTTGGTTAGTCCTGACTATTCTTGCCAGTGTCGGCATTTTCTTGCTAATTAAAAAGTACTATAGAATAGAGATGGCGATTTTTGGTGTGATAGCGGTCGTGGGGCTGGTGGCGATTTTATTCGGACCCAAAATCTTCCCAAAGGCTTTTGAATACCCCCCATTTCTTACCACCTTCGGACCATCAGACGGTCCGGCTCTGCCGTTCAAAAGCGCCATTGCTTTCCTGAAAAACTATTCAAAAATGGAAAAGGTGGAGAATATCGCGCGTAATCCAAACGATATTCCTCCACCAATTACCCGCAATTATCCTGAAAAGATAAAAATTAATCTGACGACGAAAGAAGTGATATCGGAAATTGCGCCCGGCACCTTCATGAATTACTGGACGTTTAACGGCACGGTTCCGGGTCCATTTTTACGGGTTCGCGAGGGCGATACGGTGGAATTGACGCTCACCAATGACAAGTCCAGCGTCCACGCGCACAACATAGATCTGCACGCGGTGAATGGGCCTGGAGGAGGAGCGGCGCTGACAAATGTTGATCCGGGCGAAACAAAGTCTTTTACTTTCCAAGCTCTAAACCCCGGGTTATATGTATATCACTGCGCTCATCCCAATGTCGCTACGCATGACACGCATGGTATGTACGGCTTGATTTTAGTTGAACCGATAGGAGGATTAACAAAAGTTGATAAGGAATTTTATGTGATGCAGGGCGAGCTTTACACGACGGGCGATATTGGTAAAAAGGGATTGCAAATTTTTGACGCAGTCAAAATGCTGAACGGCAAACCGGAATACATAGTCTTCAACGGAAAAACTTCAGCGTTAACCACGAACGTCAAAGCGAAGGTGGGGGACCGGGTCCGGTTTTTTGTCGGTAACGGAGGAGTAAATCTGATTTCTTCCTTCCATGTCATCGGCGAAATTTTCGACACTGTTTATCCAGAGGCTTCAATTGGTGGGGCGTTATTCAAGAATGTTCAGACAACGATAGTGCCGGCTGGCGGGGCGACAATAACGGAATTTTTGCTCAACGTTCCGGGTAAATATCCTTTCGTGGATCATGCTTTGGCCAGAATTGAGCGCGGCGCCTGGGGAGTTTTAGATGTAGCGGGCGAAGAAGACGTCAGAATCTTTTCTGGAGATTTTGAAGCAGACGACCATAGTCATTAATTAACAAATAGCCGGAAGGTGGTAGAATAGAAGGATGAAAAAAATAAATTATTCAGCCGCCGCCGGAGCCGTTGTTTTGTTCGCCATGCCCATCTTAGTGGGAGCTACATCTGTGATTCCGGTTCAATATGAATTACGTGACAGCTCATCTGATTCGGTGGATTTGAAAGTTGAAAGCTCTGTGATTGTAGATGTTAATAGAGACGGATTACCGGATTTGCAGACTGTCGGTGGGCGGGCAGAGCTGGATAAATTCAATTCCGGAACGGGTGGCGACGCGCCAAGCGCGATTAACACCAGTCATTCGAATATAAAAAATATGATTTCGTCAGACAACGATCCGAATGATCCTCAAGGTTCGCCAAGATTACTCCCGACCGTCAATAAAAAAACCGCGAAAGTAACGGTTCGTGGTTGGGATGCCGAAAAGAAAGAGGCAATAATGGGAATGGAAGCCAACGTGAAGGCGACCGTTGAGGCTGACGAAAATATCAGCTCGATTACGATTGCTCCCGATAAGATTGAAATGGCTTACCGCCGCCCGGCGAAACTATTTGGATTTATTCCGGTAGCTTATCAGCACGCTTTTACAGTTGATGAAAAAGGTAATGTGGCCCAAGGGCACCCGTGGTGGCTGATGTTTGCGAAGGACGATGCTGATAATTTTGGTTCTGACGTAAAATATATTTTCCAGAATAATCAAACCGATTTAGTTTTCATCAAAATGCAGACAATAATGCAACAGCAGATGCAACGATTTAGCGCGTTGAGCAATGTCATGAAGAGCCGGCACGAGGCGGCGATGAATTCCATCCGGAACATGAAGTAGGAGGATTGGGTTATGCACAATAGAAAATTCCCCTTTGTCGGGGAATTTTCTATAATTAAGGAGATGGAAGGAGAAGCATTACCCGCCCAGAGAAAACCAACCCTAATAACGGCAATTATTATTTTGGCCGTTGTTATTGCCGCGGTGGCTGGGTATTTTGTTTGGAGAAATTCATCCACCACTCCGGAAGAGCGAGCCTTTAATGCTCTGGACCAGGCCGCGCAAACCGGCACGTTGCCAATAATCGATCCGTCCGGCAATCCGGCGGAGAGTTTACCGACGGTTAATCCGGTTGATCAGATCAATCCTTTCGGGAAAACTTATAAAAATCCATTTTAAAAATGACGAAACAATCTTTAGCTTTGCTGGTTTCCGCGATGCTGGTCTTAACGGGGCTAGCCGTTTCTTACAGTTTAGTCGCCCAAGCGCAAACAAATTTAAATTCTTCGGTTTCTGTAAAAAAACAACCGGATGATGGACTTTTTACTATTACGGTTAGTGATTCCGATGGTATCCAGGAATTTAATTTTCAACCGGCCGCGGGGGCTAGATATGGTGGGGAATTGAAATGCCCAAAAACTTTCTCAAACAACAACGTATTATTTGTTGAATCAGAAGCTTTTAATCCGGCGATGAAAGTGACAATTACCGATTGCAAAAAAAATGTCGCTGAATTTGAAATCGGCCCATTAACAAATGGATCCGGCAAAGGAGTTTTGACCAATCAGCCGAAAGTGGAGCCAGTTCCTACGCCGGCGCCGAAACCGGAACCAAAAGAAGAATCAACTGCGCCTTCTAAAGAAGACATCAAATATCCCATTAAAGAATTAGGAAATTGCGGCAGTGAGACAGCTTGCCGAACATACTGCGACAAACCTGATAACTATTCCGAGTGCTTTGCTTTTGCAAAAAAATTCGGTCTTTTAGATGAGAAATTGGCGAATAAATCAGAAGAGGAATTAGAAGATTTCGCCAAGACTCTAAAAACCGGTGGTCCTGGTGGCTGTAAAGACCAAAAGTCTTGCGAAGCTTATTGCAACGACACCTCTCGCTTAAATGAATGTTTGGCTTTTGGCGAGAAGCACGGCCTTATGAGTCAAAAAGATCTGGAAGAGGGCAGGAAAATACAAGCTATTCTAGCGCAAGGCGGAACGTTGCCCGGTGGATGCAAAAATAAAAATGAGTGCGAGGCCTACTGCGCTGGCGGGGATCATATTGAAGAATGTTTGGCCTTCGCGGAAAAAGCCGGATTTATGCCACCGGAGGAATTGAAGCAAGCAAGAAAGGCGATGGAATTTATGGCCCGAGGAGAAACTCCAGGCAACTGCAAATCTAAAGCGCAATGCGAGGCCTACTGTGAAGATGAAAGTCATTTTGAGTCCTGCATCGCTTTCGCGGAAAAAGCAGGGTTTATGTCTCAAGAAGAGCTGCAAATGGCGAAAAAATCCGGTGGTAAAGGCCCCGGTGGCTGTCGTGGTAAATCACAATGCGAAACTTTTTGCCAAGACGAACGCAACATTGAACAATGCCTGTCTTTTGCAGAAGAACACGGATTGATGAAGAAGGAGGACGTTGAAAGAGCTAGGAAGACCGGCGGGAAGGGGCCTGGAGGATGTCGCGGTAAAGCATGTGAAACTTTCTGTGACACTCCGGATCATCAGGATGTTTGCGTAGAGTTCGCCAAAGAGCATGGCCTGCTTTCTGAAGAAGATCTCAAACGAATGGAGGAGGGTCAACAAAGTTTCCGCAACGCTCTGGATCAAGCTCCGCCGGAAGTTAAGGAATGTTTAGCAAAACAAGGAATTGATGAAAATAATCCGCCGAGAAGGGGCATAGAAAAACAAATGCAGGAATGCTTCCAGGCCTTCCAGGGGCAAGGCGGACCTGGTGAGGGTGGTACTGGCGGCCAGCACAATGAAGAATTCTCTCGCCAGCACGATGAAATACGATCGGCTCAATTCCAGAAAGAAGGTGGTCCGTCCGGCGAACACAACCAAGAACGCTCCAGCCAACAATATTTAGAAGGCAAGCCGCCGATGCACGACTCAACAGTTTCCGCCGAACAGTATTCAGGAGGCAAGCCACCAGAGCACGACTCCAAGATTTCCTCAGAACAGTATTTAGGCGGAGATAAAAGGATGACGTGTCCTTCTATGCCGACAGTGGATTCTTGCCCTGACGGCCAAGAAAAGTTTGCCGCTTACAGCTCTCCGGATTGCGGCACTTACTATGCCTGCCAGCCAAAGCAACAAGAGTATCAACAACAGCAACACTCAGAAGACCAATCGCGCCTTCAATCCCAACAGCAATATCCGACCCGAGAGGTTTCGTCACCAACTACCGCAAATATCAATGATTCTTTGTTGGGGCAAGTTCTACACATCCTAGCCAATCTTTTGCACTTGTAGTTTTTAGGTTAGAATTAACGAGATGAATGATTTTGTAATTTCAGCTTTCCAACTCTTATCCCTAGTATTCTCCGTGATGATTCACGAAGTTTTACACGGTCTTATGGCACTAAAACTCGGCGATACCACTGCCAAAGATCAGGGGCGGTTGACCTTAAATCCTCTAAAACACATCGATCCCTTTGGCTCTGTCGTAGTGCCATTAGTGCTCCTCGTGACCGGTAGTCCGATATTGATTGGATGGGCAAAGCCGGTGATGTATAACCCCGCCAATATTAAAAATCCGAAAACCGGAGACCTGCTAATCAAGTTGGCCGGTCCGGCGAGCAATTTGGCCTTGGCAGTCGTTTTTGGTTTGATTCTACGTCTGCTTTTCCCTTTCGTGAATGTTCCAATTTTCGGCAGTCTGGTTATTTTTCTAAAAATCATAGTTGCTACTAATGTATCACTCGCTATATTTAATTTGGTTCCTCTGCCGCCGCTGGACGGCTCAAGTATCTTATTTGCGCTGATCCCGGACAAGTGGCACGCTCTCCAGGAATTTTTGACCAGACACGGCTTTTGGTTGCTTATAATCTTTATTTTCTTCGGTTTCCAATTAATTCTTCCTATTATAGGCAGCATCTACCTCCTACTGACGGGTCCGGCTGGATAGTTCTAAAATTTCTGATATAGTTTCGGCAGTTCTTGATAAGGAGGACCTTATGCAGCTCGCCGTGAAGATTGTGGGAACCATTTTTATTCTTGGAGTAATTCTCGGCGCCTTGCTCGGCTTCCTATGTATGCACACTAAGCCCGGCTCCAGACTGCAAAAATGCGCCTCTACATTCGGAAATATCAGCTTAGGAACGGCCGCCTTGAGTATGCTGACGATGCTAGCGCTAGTTGGCTTGAGCCTTTGGCTTTGAAGATGATTTCCAGCCCCTTTCGGGGCTTTTTTACCTGTTGCTTAAAATTTTCAATTCGCAGAAGCCGAAAATTTTTCCAGCAACAGCAATCCTGAGCGCAGCGTAGGATTACCTTAAAAATTATTATAATTGACTTTTCGGCTCTAGCGTGCTAAATTATCGCCAGTCAGTTGAGTTCTTCGAAAACCCAATAAGGAGCAGCCTGTGAGCGACGAAAATGATCCGAAGATCCGAAACAGCCAAGAAATTCCGCCAGACAAAGATTTTGATCTGGCGGCCGAGAACGGCCGGCTCAAAGACAAGATCAAGGATATGGAGGCCGGGCTGAAGAACGGCGAGAAGATCGCTGGAGAACAGATCGCCACGCTGCGAAAAACCCTGAATACCAGAGAGAGCGCCAACTTCGGCCTCATCCTGGCGTTCGGCGCAACCTTGCTCGGACTTCTTGGCTGGTTCTCATACCTGAGCGCCGGAAATCATTATTTCGAAAAGCTGGCCAATGATGAGAGCGACGCTTGTAAGCTTGTGGAGACACAAAGAGATCGGGCCGAAGCCGAGGTTCGGGCTATCTCGGTAATCCACACCGAAGACGGCTACATCAGCACGCAGGACCTCCTGCATCAGCTCAACGGCGCCACTCGTCCACTCCATGACCAGATCGAAAAGTTAGAAGCGGAAAAAGCCGAGTTGGAAAAGAAGCTAAAGTAAAACCCAAGAGGACCAAAAGGTCCTCTTTTTATTTACCTTTTGACAAGGATGAGCCTGTTTTGCTATACTTCTTCCTATTGAATTCAGATGCCAACGATTAGACAATTAGTCAGATACGGCCGGAAAAAGACGGTCTACAAATCAAAGGCCATCGCGACCCAGCGTTATTTTAATTATCTGAAAAATAAACCGTTGACCGTAGCCGCTCCGTTCAAGAGGGGAGTCTGCGTGAAAGTTTTCACTACCACTCCAAAGAAGCCGAACTCTGCTTTGCGTAAAGTTGCCCGCGTGCGCTTAACCAACGGCATGGAAGTCACCGCCTACATTCCGGGAGAAGGACACAACCTGCAGGAACACTCTATCGTGATGATTCGCGGTGGCCGTGTAAAAGATTTGCCGGGAGTCCGCTACCACATCGTCCGTGGAGTTTTGGATACCGTGGGAGTTGTTGCTCGAAATCAACAGCGTTCTAAATATGGAGCCAAAAAGAAAAAGGCAGAGTAAAAAAATAAAAGAACATGCGTAGAAAAGTAAACTATAAAAGAGAAAAAGTAGCGGATATGAAATACAACAGCGTCGCTCTCGGACGCTTTATTAACTATGTAATGAAAGACGGCAAAAAATCGACCGCCCAAAGAGTTGTGTACGGAGCTTTCGCCATAATCAACAAAGAAACTAAGGGTGAGCCTCTTCCGGTTTTTGAAAAGGCTTTAGAAAATGCCGCTCCGGCTGTGGAAGTAGCTTCCAAGCGCGTTGGTGGAGCCAACTATCAGGTGCCTCGCGAAGTCCGCGCCGACCGGAAATTCATTTTGGCCTGCCGCTGGATTATCGAAGGCGCCCGCAGCAAAAAAGGCAAACCGATGGCCGCTAAGTTAGCTGAAGAGCTTATGTTGACCGCGAAAAACGAAGGCAACGCGATTAAAAAGAAACAGGATATGCACAGAATGGCTGAAGCCAACCGCGCTTTTGCTCACTTCAGTTGGTAGCCTGAAAAGTTAATAAAGCTTCTAAAAAGAAACCTGAATAATGTTTAAATATTTAAACATTTAAATAATAAAGATATCCTACAATGGCAAGATTATATCCAGTTGAAAGAGTCCGAGACTTCGGAATTATTGCGCACATTGATGCAGGAAAGACTACTGTGTCCGAGCGGGTGCTTTTTTATACCGGCGTTTCCCACAAAATCGGTGAAGTGCACACCGGCGACACTGTTATGGACTGGATGGAGCAGGAGCGCGAGCGTGGCATCACTATTACCGCCGCCGCTACCACCGCTTTTTGGATTCCAAGCTATGCAAATGGCGACAAAACAAAAGAATATCGCTTCAACCTGATTGATACTCCCGGCCACATCGACTTTACAGTTGAGGTAAAGCGTTCTTTGCGTGTTTTGGACGGCGCAGTCGTGGTATTCGACGGCGTATCCGGCGTAGAACCGCAATCCGAAACCAACTGGCGCTATGCCGATGACTACGGCGTACCGAGACTTTGCTTCATTAATAAATTGGATCGTATGGGAGCGAGCTTTGAAAATAGCTTGGCTTCGATTCGCGAGCGCTTAAACCCGAATGCAATAGCCATTCAGTTGCCGATTGGCTTGGAGGCCGCCTTTGAGGGTCTGGTGGATTTAATCAAAATGAAGGCGTATAAGTTCGAGGGCGAGAAAGGTTCCGATATCATAGAAATTGAAATTCCGGAAAATATGAAAGTGGAGGCTCTTAAGCGCCGAAAGGAATTGATTGAAAAGATTGTTGAACAGGACGATGCGTTGATGGCTTTGTATCTCGACGGGCAGGAACCAAGCGTTGATGAACTAAAGCGCGTACTTCGCAAAGCTACTTTGGAATTGAAAATCGTGCCGGTCTTAACCGGTTCGGCTTTGAAAAACAAAGGCGTACAGCTGATGTTGGACGCGGTTGTGGATTATCTACCGTCTCCAGCCGACATTAAGCCGACCAAAGCTACCGACTTGAAAACTAATCAGGAAGTTTTTCGTAAACCGGACGACAAGGAACCGTTTACGGCGTTGGCTTTTAAAATCGCAACCGATCCTTTCGTGGGCAGCTTAACTTTTTTTCGAGTCTATTCCGGAACCCTCAAACGTGGAAGCTACATCCAAAACTCTAATAAGGGGACACAGGAACGCGTCGGCCGTATTTTAAAAATGCATGCCAACCAACGGGAAGAAATCGAAGAAATTTATGCCGGTGAAATCGGCGCTTTGGTAGGTATGAAAGCCACAACTACCGGTGATACACTTTGCGATCCTGAATCAAATCCGGTAATGCTTGAGAAAATTATCTTCCCACAGCCGGTTATCGGCATCCGCATTGAGCCGAAAACAAAAGCTGACCAAGAAAAAATGGGTATGGCTTTGCATCGCTTAGCTGACGAAGATCCGACTTTCCGCGTGGCCGGCGATCCGGAAACAGGAGAGACCATCATTTCCGGTATGGGTGAGTTGCACTTGGAAATTATTGTGGACCGTATGAAGCGCGAATTCGGCGTGGACGCCAACGTGGGCAGGCCACAAGTAGCTTATAAAGAAACCATTAAAGGAAAAGCTGAAGCCGAAGGTAAATACATCAAGCAGTCCGGCGGTAAGGGTCAGTACGGACACGTTTGGATTAAAATGGAGCCGCTGGAGCGTGGCAAGGGATTTGAATTCGTCGATGAAACCAAAGGAGGTTCCGTTCCGAAAGAATTTATTAAGCCTGCGATGAAAGGTATCGAAGAAGCGATGGCCCGCGGTGTTGTGGCCGGCTTCCCGATGATTGACGTGATGGTTACTCTTTTTGATGGTTCTTTCCACGAAGTAGACTCTTCGGAATCTGCTTTCAAAATCGCCGGCTCAATGGCTTTCCAGGAAGGCGCCAAGAAAGCGAAGGCGATTATGCTTGAGCCGATTATGAAAATACAGGTTTTGGCCCCGGCTAATTATTTGGGAGATATCACCGGAGATTTAAGCTCGAAACGTGGTCAGATTAATGAAATGAGCGACCGAATGGGTGGCATTAAAGTTGTGGATGCTAAGGTTCCGCTTTCGGAAATGTTCGGCTACGCAACCAAACTTCGCTCTATGACGCAAGGCCGCGGAAACTTCACTATGGAATTCTCCAGCTATGAAGAAGTGCCGGCAAGCGTTGCGGCTTTGATCAAAGACCGAAAGAAATAGCCCTTGACAGGGAGGGGAAGTTTTATATACAATCTGATATAACGTTTGTTAATAAAAACTTTAAGAAAAAGTCGTCGAAAACATAAAATAATAAAATAAAATGGCAGAAAAAGAGAAATTCGTCAGGAACAAGCCTCACGTAAACGTCGGCACAATCGGACACGTCGATCACGGGAAAACTTCCCTGACCGCGGCTATTACGCACGTCCTTTTCTTGAAGGGTTGGGCGAAGAAAGAAGAGAAAGTCGATGATATCGATAACGCACCGGAAGAAAAAGCCCGTGGTATCACTATCGCGTTGCACCACTCTGAATATGAGTCCGAGAAGCGTCACTATGCTCACATCGACGCTCCTGGTCACGCCGACTACATCAAAAACATGATTACCGGCGCCGCCCAGATGGACGGAGCAGTCTTGGTAGTTTCCGCCGCTGATGGACCTATGCCTCAAACTAGAGAGCACATCTTGCTTGCCCGCCAGGTCGGCGTGCCGGCTTTGGTTGTATTCTTGAACAAATGCGATATGGTGGACGATCCGGAATTGATTGACTTGGTTGAATCCGAAGTCCGCGAACTTTTGAAGAAATATGAATTCCCGGGTGACACAACCCCGGTCATTCGTGGTTCCGCTACCCTTGCTTTGGCCGCGAAAACTGCTGAAGATCCGGCCGCTAAGCCGATTCTGGACTTGATAAAGGCCCTGGATGAATTCATTCCTGACCCGATTCGCGATACTTCCAAGCCGTTCTTGATGCCAGTAGAAGACATCTTCTCGATTGAAGGCCGCGGTACTGTGGTTACCGGCCGTATCGAGCGTGGCATCGTAAAAGTAAACGAAGAAATCGAAGTCATCGGCTTGAAAGCGACTCAGAAAACCGTAGTTACTGGCATTGAAATGTTCAATAAATTATTGGACGAAGGCCAAGCCGGAGATAACGTAGGTATTTTGCTCCGTGGATTGAAAAAAGAAGATGTTGAGCGTGGTCAGGTGCTTGCCAAGCCGGGAACATCCAATCCGCACACCGAATTCGATGCCGAAATCTATGTATTAAGCAAAGAAGAAGGTGGCCGTCACACTCCTTTCTTTAAAGGCTACAAACCTCAATTCTATATCCGCACGACCGACGTAACCGGCGATGTAACTTTGCCGGAGGGAATGGAAATGGTTATGCCTGGAGATACCGTAAAAATCGGCGTTAAGCTGATTGCTCCGGTCGCTCTTGAAGATAAGCAGAGGTTTGCTATCCGCGAAGGTGGCAAAACTGTAGGCGCTGGTGTAGTGTTGAAAATCACTAAATAAGCTACCTAGTACCGAGCACTTAGAAATATGGCAAAAGCAAAAATAAAGGAAGAACAGGAAAAATTGCGGCTTAGGATAAAGGCCTACGACAGCAAGCTGATTGATAATTCAGCCCGCCAGATCGTGGATACCGCTAAGCGTTTCGACGCGGAAGTGGTTGGCCCGATTCCTTTGCCTACGGAGATAAAAAAATATACCGTAAATCGCTCGACTTTCGTTCACAAAAATTCGAGAGAGCAATTTGAATTGAGAATCCATAAGCGCCTGATAGACATTCTGAATCCGAGTCAGGCGATCATCGGATCACTGTCTCAATTGAACTTGCCTTCCGGAGTAGACATTGAGATAAAGATGATCTAATCAATCAAAAAACCGGGAAATCCCCGGTTTTTTGATTGCAAACACTAATCTCTAAACCCTAAATCCTAAGCCCGATCAAGGGGCTAGACATATTAATTAAAATAGGATAGAATTCTTCCTATCGCGTCTATCCAAACGGGAGCTCGAAAAAATGGAAAAATTCAAAGGCAAAAAACTGAAAATGACTCAGGTCTACTCCGGCGACAAACTTATGCCGGTTACTCCGGTTAAAATTGAATCCGGAGATTTAAGTTTGCTAAAAATCGGCGATCTCATAAAAGGAAGCGGCACGATGAAGGGAAGGGGATTCCAAGGCGTAGTTAAGCGTCATGGTTTCCACGGCGGCCCGAAAACTCATGGTCAAAAGAACCGCCAGCGCGCCCCTGGTTCGATCGGCAACACTACTCCACAACGTGTTATTCCGGGAAGAAAAATGGCCGGTCACATGGGTACAACCCGAACCACTATGAGTGGTCTTACTGTTGTTGATATTAAAGTTGAAGAAAAAATTGTTTTAGTAAAAGGCGGCCTACCGGGCAACAACGGTGATCGCGTTGAGCTTAGAACTTACAACTAGCATGAAAACCTCCGTCTACAATTTGAAGGGTGATGTAATCGGCGAAATTGAATTGCCGGAGGATATTTTCGCCCGCGAATGGAATCCTGATCTAGTACATCAGGTTCTATTGTCGCAAGCCGCTAATCGCCGTCTCCCTTGGGCGCACGCCAAGAACCGCGGAGAAGTTCGTGGTGGCGGCAAAAAGCCTTGGAAACAGAAGCACACCGGCCGCGCTCGTCATGGCTCTATTCGTTCTCCAATCTGGAAAGGAGGCGGCGCTACTCATGGCCCGGTAAAGACTCGTAATTATTCTCAAAAAGTTAACAAGAAAATGGCCAAGGTGGCTATCTATTCCATTCTTTCCAAGAAATTGGCCGACGGTCATCTAAAAATAGTGGATACATTAGAATTGGAAACCGCCAAAACTAAAACATTATTCGCTTCCGTAAAAAAGTTCTTGCCTGCTTTGCTGATTGCCGCTAAAGAAAACAAGAATATCGCCCGCGCTTCCAATAATATTCCAAGAACCCGTAGCTTGAGTGGAGCCAATTTGAATATCGAAGACGTGACGAAATACAAGAATATCTTGCTGGATAAAAAGGCCGTATCGGAAATACAATAAAAATTTAAATATTTAAAAATCATATGAACAAGTTTTTAATAAAACATCCGGTAATCAGCGAGAAGGCGACTCAAATGGCTGCTTTGAATAAATACATCTTTGCCGTTGCCGACGAAGCCACCGCCCCGGAAGTAAAAAAGGCCATAGAGGGCATCCATAAAGTTAAAGTGGCCAAAGTAAATATGATTAACGGAAAAATGAAACCGAAACACTTCGGCCGCTTTTTGAACGAGCAAGCAGGATACCGGAAAGCGATCGTTACTTTGAAAGAAGGTCAGAAACTCGATATTTTACCAAAATAAAATATCGAAAATTTAAATATTTAAAGATTTAAACATTATGAAAGTTTATAAACCAACCTCACCATCACGCAGACACTTAACCGGCATCAAGTACTCGGATATTTTGACTACCAGTAAGCCGCATAAAGCGCTGACCCAGAAACTGCGGACTAATTCCGGCCGCAATAATCGCGGAGTAATTACGATGCGTCATCAAGGTGGCGGAAATAAAAAAGTTTACAGGATAGTTGATTTCTTGCAAAACAAAATCGGTGTGCCTGGAAAAGTAGAAACCATCGAATACGACCCGTATCGCAGCGGTTTTATCGCTTTGGTTTCCTATAAAGATGGCGATCGTCGCTATATTTTGGCTCCAAAAGACCTGAAAGTAGGGGATGTGGTAATCACTGCCGAAAATGCTCCTTTGAAGCCCGGAAATCGATTGCGTATTAAAAATGTGCCGGTCGGCTATTTCGTTTTCAACGTAGAAATTCGCGCCGGTGGCGGAGCTAAACTAGCTCGCTCAGCGGGTGCCTACGTAGAAGTTTTAGCTCACGAAGGCGGCTTAACGGATCTTCGCATGGGCTCGAAAGAAGTCCGAAAAGTCTCATCTGAAGGTTGGGCATCAATTGGACAAGTTTCCAATCCTGACTATAATCTAGTGAACATCGGAAAAGCCGGCCGTTCCCGCTGGTTGGGTATCCGTCCGACTGTCCGTGGCTCAGCTATGAATCCGGTTGACCATCCGTATGGTGGAGGTGAAGGCGCACAGCCTCGTGGCACCCGCCGTCCGAAAACTATCTGGGGTAAGGTTACCGGTGGACACAAAACTCGGGATAAAAAGAAATGGTCATCCAAGTGGATTATTCAACGTCGGCCGAAAATTAGATAAAAAAATATGTCACGCTCAAGTAAAAAAGGTCCATTCGTGGATCCAAAATTATTGAAGAAGATTGCCAACATTAAACCCGGTCAAAAGACGGTTGTTAAGACTTGGTCGCGAGCTTCTGAAATTGCCCCGGAAATGGTGGGGCATACTTTTGGCGTGCACAACGGAAAAACTCATATCGAAGTCTTCGTCAAAGAAGAAATGGTGGGACATCGCTTGGGAGAATTTTCACCAACTAAGAAATTCGTGAAACACGGCGGTAAAATGCAACGAGAATTGGAAGCTTCTCAGCAAGCCGCTGAAGTTGCTAAAGCCCAAGCCGCTAAAGCAACCGTAGCTCCAGCTGCCGGCGCAAAGAAATAATTATGAATCAGCAAATTGCAAAACTTAATTATCTGACGATTGCCCCACGAAAAGTGAGGCTTATTGCCAATACCTTAAAAGGCTTGTCGGTTCAAGAAGCGGAAGCGCAACTTTTACTTCGCGTTCAGCGTTCCGCCCCTCCTCTATTAAAGCTTCTGCGTTCCGCTATCAGCAATGCGAAAAATAATAAGATGGACGCCTCCAAGCTGGTGATTTCTTCTATCTTAGTAAACCAAGGCCCGATGTTGAAGCGATTC
Source organism: bacterium (assembly GCA_030646995.1). Lineage (NCBI taxonomy): Bacteria > bacterium. The sequence continues at coordinate 78,525 of JAUSKF010000002.1, forward strand.
TTGCCTCGAGCTATGGGCCGAGCTACTCCAATCCACAAAAAAATGAGTCATGTTGTTTTGGTGCTAAAAGAATCCGACAAAAAGATCGTGAATCGTTTCGTTATTACTCCACCGGCGAAGAAATCCACCGCTCCAAAAAAGGAACGGGTGAAGCCGAAAGCCGAAGGGGGACAAGCCGAGAAACCCAAGGATCAAAGGGGTTTCTTCAAAAAGATGTTCCAACGGAAATCCGTATAATGATATTTAAATATTTAAACGTTTAAATAAAAAAAATAAACAACCATCATGGGTCAGAAAATACAACCATTTAAATACCGCTTAGGCATCATCAAGAACTGGAATTCCCGCTGGATGCCGAAGCACTTAAACTTCAAGAATTATCTTGAGGAAGATTTAGTGATCCGCAAAATCATTCATAGCAAAATCGGATTGGCCGGAATCGTTTCAATTGAGATTGAACGCGGCACCGATAATTCTTTCCGTGTGTTCGTGAAGGCCGCGAAACCGGGCTTAGTGATTGGCCGGGGAGGTAAAGGTGTTGAAGAGCTCTCCAAAGCCATCGATGATAGCTTGAGGAAGTTATTCATTAAAAGGAAAACCGAAAAAGCCAAATTTTCGGTCCGTTTGAATATCGAAGAATTAAAACGTTCGGAGCTTTCCGCTCAGTTTATCGCCCAATCAATTGCTTGGGATATGGAAAAGCGCCTTCCTTATCGCCGCACTCTGAAAAAATATATTGAGAGCACGATGCAAAGCCGCGACGTACAGGGTGTAAAAATCAAAGTTTCCGGCCGCTTGGATGGAAATGAAATTGCTCGCCGTGAGTGGTTGGCGAAAGGTAAATTACCTTTGCAAACTTTGCGCGCCAACATTGATTACGGGGAAGCTGCTTCATACAACAGCTACGGCACCGTAGGTGTGAAGGTCTGGCTATACAAAGGCGATGTATTCAATACCGTAAAACGCGATATTTAAATAATAAAAATATCCTACAATGCTAGTTCCAAAAAAAGTAAAACATAGAAAGTGGCAGAAGGGCCGCTCCAAGACCAGAATGGTGGAAACGCGTGGTACTACCTTAGCGTTCGGTTCTTTTGGTTTGAAGGCCACAACCGCCGCTTGGATAAATTCCCGCCAAATCGAAGCCGCCCGTCGCACCATCAGCAACTTTATGAAACGCGAAGGAAAAGTTTGGATTCGCATCTTTCCGGACAAGCCGATCACTAAATCAAGCGGCGCCACTCTTGGTGGAGGAAAAGGAGCCGTGGACTACTATGTATTTCCGGTAAGACCCGGCCGCATGTTGTTCGAAATTGACGGAATCACTCCGGCTATCGCCAAAGAGGCTTTGCGTCTGGCCAGCCACAAACTTCCGGTGAGAACCAGAATGATTACCAAAGCTAAATAACAGCTATGAAAAAGAAAGAAATTCAACAACTGAAAACGAAGCCCGTCGAAGAATTGAAAAAAATGCTGTCCGAACAGACGGAAAATTTGTGGACTTTAAAGCAGAGCCTATTGAACGGCAAAGTTAAAAATGTTAAAGAGATGCGTGACGTTAAGAAGGGAATTGCCCGACTTATGACGTTCGTCAAACAAAACAATGGAACAAAATAAAGCCAAAGCTGAAGTTAAGCACCGTAAACTCCAAGGAGTGGTGGTTTCGGATAAAATGCAGAAAACTGCAGTCGTGGCTGTGACGCATGAGCGAAAGCATTCTAAATATTTGAAATACTTTAAGGTCACTACCCGTCTTAAAGCCCACAATGAAAATAACGAATACAAGACAGGGGAGGTAGTAGTCATTGAAGAAACCCGCCCGCTCTCTAAAGAGAAGCGCTGGAAAATCATAGAAAGAATTGTTGAGAAAAAAGCATAAAATAACATGATCCAAGAACGAACAATCTTAAAAGTTGCCGACAATTCAGGAGCGAAAACCGTTCGTTGTTTTCGCGTTCTCGGAGGTAGTCGCCGCCGCTACGCCGAAGTAGGGGATGTCATCGTGGCTTCTGTACAGGTAGCCGAACCGAGGAAGCCGGTAAAGAAAAAGGATGTTGTGAGAGCGGTGGTAGTCCGTCAGCACAAAGCCTTGCGTCGCGCCGATGGATCCTATGTGCGCTTTGACGACAACGCGGTCGTTTTAATTGACGACAAACTTGAGCCAAAGGGCACCCGCATCTTCGGACCAATTGCCCGCGAGGTCAAAGAAAAAGGTTATGAAAGTATTGCTTCATTAGCAGAAGAATTAATTTAAATACTTAAATACCATGCTTAAGAAAAACGACACAGTAAAAATAATCGTAGGAAAAGATCGCGGTAAAACCGGCAAGGTTTTGCGCGTGGATGTAAAGAATGGAATGGTGCTGGTAGAAGGCTTAAACACCGTTAAAAAGCATGTCCGTCCGAAAAAACAGGGGGAAAAAGGCCAGACGATTTCCTTGCCGCAGCCTTTATATTTTTCAAAAGTTATGCTATTTTGCTCTAGTTGCGCCAAAGGCGTAAGAACCAGGGTTAGAATGACCGAAAATAAGACTTCCAGTGTCACCCTAAAAGAGAGGGTGTGCATAAAATGCCAGAACGTAATCTAGCTATATAGCGACCATGAAAATCACACCAATAAAACAAATCGAGAAGATAGTTGTGAATACCGGAATCGGGCGTCTTTCTTCACAGCCAAATTTCTCAGATAAAGTTCTGCCGGAGATCTCCGCTAATTTCGCCGCCATTACCGGCCAGAAACCCTCGGAACGTTCCGCAAAAAAGTCTATTTCCAGCTTCAAACTTCGCGAAGGAACAGTAGTTGGTTTAAAAGCTACCTTGAGAAAAAAGCGGATGGAATTATTTTTAGATAAAGTAATCCGTGTTGTCTTGCCCCGCGTTCGGGATTTCCAAGGAATTAGTATTAATAATATTGACGGGCATGGAAATTTGAACTTTGGAGTAAAAGATCAGCTCGTTTTTCCGGAAATCAACCCGGAAACTTCGAAATCTAATTTCGGTCTTGAAATCACGGTTGTTCCAAGAAAACACAAAACCAAGGATGAGGCGATCGCCTTTTATAAAGAAATCGGAATTCCATTTGAAAAAACAATCACTAAAAAATAATGGCTAAGAAATCAGTGGTAGCGCGGGCCCTAAAACCGCCGAAGTTTTCTACCCGGATTGTCCGCCGTTGTTTCCGTTGCGGCCGCCGCAGGGGATTTATGCGAACCTTTGGAGTTTGCAGGATCTGTTTCCGAGAATTAGCGGCTAAAGGAGAAATTCCGGGAGTTAAGAAGTCTTCCTGGTAAAAAATAAAGACATGTTAAACAATCTTTTAATTACAATTAAAAACGCCCAGAAAGCACGGAAGGAAGCCGTGAAATTACCGTACTCCAATTTTGACTTTGCAATCGCGGAAATTTTGGCGAAAAGAGGTTTTGTGGAAAGCGTCGCTAAAAAAGGCCGCATGCCGAAAAGAATAATTGAAGTAAAGATTAAATATGATGCTAACGGGCTAGGAGCAATCACCGGCATCAAAGTATTGAGCAAGCCATCCCGCCGCTTATATTCCGGCTACGCCGAGTTAAGAGCCGTTAAGCAGGGCTACGGTGTTTCTATTGTATCCACCTCAAAAGGAGTTATGACTTCCTCTGAAGCCAGAAAACAGAAAGTCGGCGGTCAATTACTATTTGAGATCTGGTAGAGTAATCACGAATAAAAAAATGTCTAAATTAGCTAAAAAACCAATAATCGTTCCGGCAGATGTAGAAGCCAAATTGGCCGACGGGTTTTTGCGATTTTCCGGAAAAGAAGGAAAATTATCAGTAAAAGTTCTTCCTTATGTATCTGCTGAATTGAAAGATGGTCAGATAACTTTGAAATTGGAAAATGCCATCAAGCAGGGCCGCGCCAACATCGGCACGCTGGCGGCTTTGATAAAAAATTCGATTGCCGGTGTCAGCGCCGGATTCGTTAAAATTTTAGAAATGGAAGGCATCGGCTTTAAGGCCAGCATGGAAGGAACAACCATAGTTCTGACCGTAGGATTCTCTCATCCTGTAAAATATATTCCGCCTGACGGAGTAAAGGTGGTGGTAGAGAAAAATGTAATCAAAGTTTCCGGAGCCGACCGAGCCTTAGTTGGCTTGGCTGCGTCAAAGATCCGCAAAGTGCACCCACCGGAACCTTATAAGGGTAAGGGTATCCACTATAAAGGAGAGGTGGTGCGACGCAAGGCCGGTAAAAAAGTTGCAGGCGCAGGAACGGCGGCCTAGGTAAGATTTCGAAATATCGATATATCGAAAATTCATTATGAACAAAGCACAACTAAAAAATTTAAACAGGGGATTGAGGCAGAAACGTAACCGAGCGCGTGTTTCCGGCGTCTCCGAAAAGCCGAGGCTTTCCGTATTCCGGAGCAATAAATACACCTACGCTCAACTCATCGATGATGTTAACGGCCGCACAATCGCCTCTGCCTCCACTCAAGAGCTAAAAAAGAAAGGCAAAAAAACCGAACTCGCCCAAGAATTAGGGGCTTTGATTGCCGAAAAAGCAAAAAAGGCGGGGGTTACGGAGGCAGTTTTCAATCGCTCGTTCTATAAATTCCACGGCCGCATTAAAGCAGTCGCCGAAGGAGCTAGACAAGGAGGCCTCAAAATTTAAATTTTTAAATATTTAAATAAAAAAATACACAACCAACATGGAACCAGTAAAACCAACAACTCAAGCAGTAGCGCCGGCAACCGGTAAACCAGGAGCCCCACATATGGGTGCCGCCACTCGCTTTGGCCAGCATCGTCCGGGTGGACGCCGCCCAGGGCGCCCGAAAGAGCAAAATCCATTCGGAATGAAAGATAAGATGTTGGATTTGCGTCGTGTTACCCGTGTAGTAGCCGGAGGTAAAAGATTCCGCTTCCGCGCCACAATTATTCTTGGTGATGAAAAAGGAAAAGTAGCTGTTGGTGTTGCTAAGGGATTAGACGTTCAATCCGCTATCTCTAAAGCTAAGCATGATGCCGCAAAGCATATCATTACCGTTCCGCTCAAAGGACGCACGATTCCTCATGAAGTTGCAGCAAAATTCAGCGCCGCTGATGTAATTATAAAACCAGCCAAAGAAGGTCACGGCTTGAGAGCGGGAGGCGCCGTACGCGTTGTGCTGTCATTGGCCGGAATCAAAGATGCTACCGCCAAATGCCTTGGCCGCACTCCGAATAAATTGACTAATGCCCTCGCTACAATTGAAGCTTTAAAGAAACTGAAAAAGAAATAAAATTATGCAATTACACGACTTAAAACCTAACCATCCGCTAAAAGCCAAAAAGCCGCGCGTCGGCAGAGGTGGTAAACGCGGAACTATGTCTGGAAAAGGGCAAAAAGGACAAAAGTCCCGCGCTGGCCATCGTATCCGTCCGGCAGAACGCGACTTCATTCAACGCTTGCACAAATTGCGCGGTATTAAGAATAAACCTCACGAAGAAGGAGCGGCAGTTCTTAACGTTGGAGTTTTAGCTAAAATGGCTAAAGATGGCGTTATCAGCGAAAAAGTTCTTGGGAAAAAGGTGAAGATTTTAGGAGAGGGAGAAATTAAAGTAGCGCTAACGATAATGGGCTTAGAAATTTCTAAGTCTGCGCAAGCAAAGATTGAGAAAGCCGGTGGCAAAGTAGTGGTAGGAGTAAGAATCGTACAGCCAGCGAAGGGGATGGGTAAGACGAGGTTGCCGGGCAGAAGGATAAAAGTAGCGGAGAAGACTAAATAAGATATATAATTAGTGATCAGTAGGCTGAATAATGAATAAACTACTTCAAATCTTTAAAATTCCGGACCTAAGAAAGAAAGTTTTTTACGTTCTCTTGGGATTGGTAGCTTTCCGCATCCTTGGCGCAATCCCGATTCCGGGAATTGATGCCGCAAAGCTTGCCCAATTCTTTAATTCGAACCAAATTTTTGGCTTCTTCAACTTGTTTTCTGGTGGTGGTCTAACCAATCTCTCCATCGTAATGTTGGGAGTCGGTCCATATATCACCGCCACAATCATCATGCAGTTGCTCACAATGATTTTCCCAAGCTTGAAAGTGATGTACTACGAAGAGGGAGCGGCCGGCCGAGCTAAGTTCAATCGCATCTCCCGCTATCTCACTATTCCTCTAGCGGCTCTACAGGCATATACATTCTTAAAGTTGCTTGGTAGCCAAGGGATTCTAGGCACCCTAACACCACTAGAAGCCCTTCAAAATGTCCTCATTATTACTGCCGGTAGTATGCTCTTGACTTGGATTGGTGAATTAATCGGCGAGCAAAAAATCGGAAACGGAATCTCTCTTATTATCTTCGCCGGTATCATTAGCGCTCTTCCGACAGTCATTAAAAATACCGTCATCTCCTTTGATCCGGCGAATCTTCCTACCTACATCGCCTTCGCGATTCTTTCCGTGATTATTATCGCCGGAGTCGTCTTCGTGAACCAAGGAGAACGCAAAGTACCGGTCTCATATTCCCGACGTATCCGAGGGAATAAAGTTTATGGAGGCTCATCCAGCTACTTACCGCTAAAAATTAACCAAGCGGGCGTAATCCCGATTATCTTTGCCATTTCAATAATGCTTTTCCCGCAATTCTTTGCCCAAATTATTTCTCTTTTCGCGCCGGAGCCTGCGGCGACATTGCAAAACTTAATTAATCAATTCTTAAATAACCAATATATCTACAGCGCGGTCTACTTCACTTTGGTTGTCGCCTTCACTTATTTCTACACTTCGATCACTTTTGACCCCAAAGAAATTGCAAAGAATCTCCAACAGAGCGGGGGATTCGTGCCGGGAATTCGCCCGGGCGAGCCAACCGGAGAATACATCGGCAATCTTACCAAGCGATTAACTTTGTTCGGAGCTTTATTCTTAGGCTTGATAGCAGTTTTGCCGAACCTGACCCAAATCCTTACGGGGGTGCAAACTTTAACTATCGGCGGCACCGGCCTATTGATCGTGGTTTCGGTAGTATTGGAAACTATAAAGCAATTGGATTCGGAACTAACCCTCCGAGAATACGAGGGGATTCAGTAAGGGCTCCGGGAATAGCCTCCGGCATGTTCCTCGAAACTATTCCCTGCGCTTTGTATAATATTGAAAAGCCCCGTTTTAAACGGGGCTTTGATTTTATTTATTCGATCCAGCCGCGGTCAATGTAGCGGCCGCGATCAAAGATTGCAGATTCCAAATGCACGCTTCGGACCGGGAGAACTTTCTTAGCAGCAGTGAGTTTCTCGGCAAAGATCATTTCTGCGATTCGCGGGCTCATCCCATCGCTGATTCTTTGGGTCAGATAATACTTCAGCAGGCCGTCTTCTCTCGGCAAAAGATTTCGGCTCCAAGCCATGTTCAGGTCATCCGACAACTTCATGAAGGTCTTCACCTGATCCGGCTGCAACCCGAAGATGAAGTGAGTCTCATGGTAGATGGTTTGCGGAAAAAGTGTTGCCATTTCTCCCAGCCGGCACTCCAGTTTTGTCCTCATAATCGTGAACCCGGCCTTGCGCACATCCTCTTCCAGTTTGGTAATGTAATCTTCCATCTTCACGAAGCCGCACTGCAGATTTACCGCGCACATCATCTGTATGGGATACTGGCCCTTAGACAACTCAACCAGCACCGGCTTGATTTCGTTAGCCTTGCAGAACTTGGTCCACTTCTCAATTTCGGTCGGCGGATCAACGGTGATATGAAGCTCAAAATCCATCCTAGCCTCCTCTTCTTCTTTCAATGAACTAGCATACTTTATATTAAACGCCGATCGTTGTAAAATGTTTCATATGGCAAAAGCAGTAGTAATTTATGGACCGCCCGGATCTGGAAAGGGGACACAGGCCAATCTTTTGGCATGGACAAAAAACTATATCCACTTTGATACCGGAAAAATTTTGGAGCAATCTTTGAACGACCCGGAAAATTTAAAAGATCCGGAAGTTAAAAAAGAAAAAGAAAATTTCGACAGCGGAATTTTGGTGACGCCGTCTTTCGTTTTAAAACTCACTGCGGAGAAAACAAAAGAAATAGGGGAGTCCGGTTTCAATATTGTTTTTAGCGGTTCACCTCGCACAATGTTTGAAGCCTTCGGCGATGATCAGAATGAGGGTCTGATTTCGGTTTTGGAAAAATCTTACGGGAAAGAGAATGTGAGTTTCTTGTTTTTGAAGATCGATCCGCAAGTGGCCATCAAGCGCAACGCCAACCGGAAAGTCTGCTCGCTTTGCGCTACGGCCATTCTATACAACGACTCTACCCACCATCACACCGAATGCCCGCTCTGCGGCGCTAAACTGCGCACCCGAGCCGTGGATAATTTAGAAGTACTCCAGACCCGCATTAAAGAATACGAAGAACGCACTAAGCCGATAGTTGATGAATTAAAGAAGCGCGGTTACAAAATTCTAGAAGTTGACGGAACCCCCGCTCCTTATATAGTCTTTGCGGAGGTCAAAAATAACCTGGGACTATAAAGATGATTCTTAAAACTAAAGAAGAAATTGAGAAGATCCGGCAGGCCGGAAAAATTTTGGCGCAGGTAGCAAAAACCATTCTCGCGCAGGTGGAAGTAGGCGTGAATCTTAAATCGCTAGACCGACTTGCCAAGGAGCTGATTACCAAAGCAGGGGGCAGTCCGGCGTTTTTGAATTACCGGCCATACGGCGCCGATAAACCATACGCCTTTTCTATCTGCACATCGCTAAATGAAGTCGTAGTGCACGGCACTCCGAAAGACTACAAGCTAAAGAACGGCGACATTTTAAAACTGGATTTCGGGGTGGACTATCAGGGCTACAAAGCTGACGCCGCTTGGACCATCGGAGTCGGACAAATCAGCGAGCGGGCGCAAAAATTGTTGAGAGTTACCGAAAAAGCCTTGTTTGATGGAATCAAAGCGGCAAACATCGATAAACATTTAGGTGATATCGGCCACGCAATCTCCGACACCGTTAAACAACATGGCTTTTCAGTAGTAGACGGGCTAACCGGTCACGGAGTTGGAAAAGAATTACATGAAGATCCTAGCGTCTTCAATGAAGGGAAGAAGGGGAGTGGCCCGGTATTAAAAGAAGGTCTAGTGATCGCTATCGAACCGATGGTCAGCATTGGCTCCCCTAGCATCATCCAAACAAAAGACGAGGCCTACGCGACCGCCGACGGCAGTCTTTCCGCCCACTTTGAGCACACGATTGCGCTGACGGAAAACGGCACAGAAATACTGACTCTGATATAATAAATAAGTCGTAAAAAAATAAAAACTTAAATGCCGGAAAAATCAAAATCTAAAAAAAGGACAGTCATAGCGGTCGTTTTGTTGGCCATGGTCGCAGTAGTGTTATTACTCGGTTATTACTTATGGCAAAATGGCGGATTGGACTGGAAGCTGCCCACCTTACCACTTTTATCAGAAGCGCCCTACCAAGCGGTATTTTTGACCAATGGGCAGGTATATTTCGGTCGGGCATCTAATTTAAACGCCAATTACGTCACCTTAAAGGATGTTTATTACCTCCAAGTCAGTCAGGTTTTACAGCCGGTCCAGGGCAAAAAGGCCCCGGAAACCCAGCAATCCATCAGTTTAGCTAAACTGGGCGTTACCGAACTTCATAAACCAAAAGACGAAATGAAGATTAATCGGGCGCACGTGATATTCATCGAGGATCTAGATGATGACTCACAGGTGGTCAAAGCGATAGAGGATTACAAAGCAACGTTGAAATAGAATAACGAATCAAGAATCATGAATTATGGAAAGGCGTCCACCCGGACGTTTTTTCATTCGTCAGGGGAGTGGCTTTCTGATTTATGAGGTACCTGTCGCAAAACCCTTCTTGTGCGACACTACCACTAATTCAAGCTGGGCGCTCCCCGACCTACTAATGCCGGTTTTTTCCTGTTATTATTTAGATGTTTTATGAAGCAAGAAAAAAGAAACAGAGTTCATTTCATCGGCATCGGCGGGATTGGTATGAGCGCTTTGGCGCGATATTTTTTATCCGAAAAATGGCAGGTCTCCGGCTCCGACCTCTCCCCTTCATCTATTACCGACGAATTAAGAAAGGAGGGGGTGAAATTTTTCTCTGGTCATAAGGCTGCGAATATTTCTACAAACATCCAACTCGTCGTCTATAACAATGCGATTCCCGTCAGTAATCAGGAGTTAAGCTACGCTAAAGAGCTTGGACTCGCCTGCCGCACCTATCCGGAGGTCGTGGGTGAATTAACTAGAACTTACAAAACCATTGCCATCGCCGGCTCACACGGGAAAAGCACTACCACCGCAATGACGGCGCTGATTCTTATTGAAGCCGGAATCGATCCGACAGTAATCGTAGGCACAAAATTGAAAGAGTTTGGTCCGCCATCCGCCCCTTCTGGCGGAGGCGGAAAAAATTTCCGTAAGGGAAAAGGCGGGTATCTGGTGCTCGAGGCCGATGAATGGAAGGCCGCCTTCCACCACTACTCCCCTTTTGTGGCGACTATCACCAATATCGATGCCGAGCATTTGGATTTTTATAAGACTTTCGCCAACGTAAAAAAATCTTTTGAGAAATTTAAATCACAGTGCCATAAAATCGTGGAGCGTCCGACCGACAAAAAAATTGCGGAAAAGATTCGCCGCGTCTTAAAAATACCCGGAGAGCACAATGTGCAAAACGCCTTGAATGCCTACGCGGTGGCTAGTTTTTTGGAAATCCCAGAAAAGATAATTTTGTCGGCTCTGGGTAAATACCAAGGCGCTTGGAGGCGAATGGAGTATCGCGGAAAACTCGGGAATGCCCTCGTTTATGATGACTATGGCCACCACCCCTCCGAGATTAAGGCTACCCTAGCCGGATTTAGGCAGAAATGGCCTAAAAATGCCCTAATTTGCGTCTTTCAGCCCCATCAGGCCAAGAGACTAGTTGCGCTCTATGATAGCTTTAAAACGGCGTTTAAGGACGCTAGTCGGGTGGTTATTCTACCTACCTATCAGGTAGCGGGCCGGGAAGCGGAAAAAACCAACAACCGACGACTAACAACTAACGACAAAACGGCGGAGGGGCTGGCTAAGGACATCGGGGCCACTTACGTTCCCCATCCCGAAATAGACCTGAAAAAAGTCTTACTTTCCCTAGTCGCCCGGTCGTCAGTCGTAGGTCGTCAGTCGCCCCCCGTTATCGTAATGATGGGCGCCGGAACTATTAACGAACTAACCCCCAAGCTACTAACTACTAACTACTAACTACTATTTTGTATGGATTATTTTACAAACGTTGAACAATTCAAAGAGCAGTGCGGTTACACGATTGATGGAATTTGGTATCCGCGGGTCACAAAGATTGTTGGTATAAAAAATAAACCTGCCCTACTTTTCTATTACGCCGAAGCTCCTAGCTATGCCGCCGCGCTGGCGCAGACGAAGATCTCGGCCGAGGAAGGCACTTTAATCCACCAGACAATGGAAAAAATATTCGTGGGAGAATCTCCGGAAATTCCGGAAAGTATCGCTCCGGCCATTAAGGCCGCCAAAGAATTAATTGCCCAAAAAGGAATCCAGATAGATGCGGCGAACATTGAGCGGAGAATATTCGACCATGAGCATCGATACGCCGGCACAATCGACGGCCTCGCTCTTATCGGCGGAAAATTTGGCGTGCTGGATATTAAAACCTCGCAGGCGATTTATCGGGATTACAATCTGCAAACTTCAGCGTATATGTTCGCCCTCTGCAAAGACCCAATCCTTTCGGGATTAAATACCCGCTGGATCTTCCGTATCGATCAGCAAAAACAATGCTACCGATGCGGCGCTTCAATGCGCCCGAAGGGAGGACGGGAAAAAATCCGTGGCGCTAAAAAAGGAATTTGCCCGAATGACGACAGCCATGAATGGTCCCCTCTTACCGGTATTGCCGAGCTACAAGAATTTCCGCTCTGGCGCGGGGATTTTGATGCGTTCTTGGGCGCGAAAAAATTGTGGGAGTGGGAGAATGAAGTATGGCTTCAGAAGACGGGATATTTAAAGTGATATAAAAAAAGCCCCGCCACCCGCCAACATCTGCGAAGTTGTGGCGGGGCGGGGCAGAACTTCACTTCCAGCAGTGGATCCGGAACAGCCGGATGCGGGCATCGGACACCTCGCTGACCATCGGATCAAGAATCTGGCGTCCGATTACGACATCCTCCCCCTTGGTCTTCGCTTCCGTCAGATCCACGGCCTTGATTGTTTCGGCCGTGGAAACAATGTTTCCCGTGGGGTTGAGAAACTCGTAACTCACCAGGTACTCGTTGTGGGGCATAGCGCTCTCCTTGTTTGAGATGCGAACTAAAAAGAACTTAACGGCACAGGGGAAGTTTAGCATAAATATCGTGTCTTGTCAAGCCCGAAAACTTTGACAGCCCGAGCTTAGCCCCTCGAATTAACCATCAAAAAGGTTTATAATCTGGAAAGCGCAACTTGATCGGGGTCCGAAAATGCTCAAGAAAAAAACCTTCTACAAAAACGGTCCGAATGCCGTCAAAGAGCTGGAAGAGGCGGTGGAAGATTGGCTGGATGAAATGGACGACAAAATTGAGATTGAAGATATTCAGGAATTTGAAGACGAAAATGCGCAGGGAAAGATTACCATCACGGTAATTTCTTATAGAGATTTACCGGCCGACGGATAAAACTGCCCCACTAGGGCAGTTTTTAATAGCTAGGCAGGCCTCCCTGATTTTTCAAATATCTTCAAGAATCTTCCGTAAGCGGCTTTTATATCGGGATTAACCGCAGGATGTTTTGAAAAGCTTTCCGCCTGTTCTTTTAACTTTCCAATCAATCTCATCGAAGACTCGACGAGCTCATCAGATTCCACTCCTCCGGCCAAGTCGCGCATCATACCCTCTAACTCGTCGCCGTCAAAAGAAATTATAAAATACGGAAGCTTTTGATTAGCTTTTTTTACCGCTTTATATCCGGGAGCCTCTTTTGTTTCCTCCAACGCATAGCCATATTTTACTTCCGCACCGTTTAATACTTTCTGAATTATTTCTTTTTGATCCTTTAGTTTAGCGGCCTGATTAGTGGTGGCATCAATAGCGGCCAATGGTTCGCGGGTAATCGTATCAAAAATTAAATTATCTACCTTATTACCGCACATATCATCATATTCAGAAGAGCGGACGGCAATGAATCTTCCGCCAAACCAATGACTGTTTACCCCGGAAGTCTTTGTAACTTCCAACGCCTCCCCTACCGCCTTTTCAGCTTTCTTCTCCGGACTCGCGGCTGATTCTTTTTCAAATTTTGCCTTCAATTTTTTGGTTAGCGTCAGGTCGTCTTTTATCTCTTTTATCGGCACAGGGCCCAAAAACGCCTCCATTTTGACTCGGCAGTTTTCGTCCACATCAAAACCGAACTTATTCAACTTCTCCGCCTGCATTTTTAACTCCGGAGCCAATTGCTCTAATTTCTCCTGAAAAAACTCTCCCCTGTCTAATTTCTCGGTTTTAGATTCCGGCCGGCCGAATTTCATAGTAATCAAATTATAACAGAACTGCTGGTTCAGCCGCTTATTGACATTTATCTAGTTTTTTGCTATATTACCTGAAGTTGCACATCGACATCCCTCTTCCCCTTAAGGAGTCAGGCCATGAATAACGGACCTACGGTTTTCACGTCGGAACTTCTCTGGAGGTTGGCAGATATCGGAAAGCATCTCCGCGACTGCACGGAAGACATCGTGAAATTCTCCAACATTTTCGGCGATCAGTTGGTTGCCGCAGGAGAATCCGAAATCCAGCCGAAAAATTTCGTCCTAAATTGGATCATCGCCCGCCGTAATTTCGCCGGACGCACTTCCCCGGAGCGCGCCGGTGACATAGAGCAGAAAATGCCTATGTTTGCCGAAGATCTCTGTGGTAAAGAATTTGCGGCCGAAGTCCAGTTAATTCGTTCGCAAATCTATCCACCTTTCTCTATTGAAAGAGAGCGCCAGAGGCTTTCTGCTTCTGCCGCCTGCTACCCATTCCTTCCCGAAAAACCAGTAATGGTGACGGAGGCCGAACAAGGTATTCCCCAGAATGACGACGGATCGCGGCAGACCGACTGGGCGGGCTTCACGAAGCTCGGCGAACGCCAGCCGGAAACGCCTACGGACGAGGAGGAATTCAAACCGGCAAGCCAATTACCACCCAATTATCGATTCAAGGAGCAACTCACCGACGAACATTCTTTTGACGGAATCGAATAACCCACAACCCAACCCGCGCACGGTGCGCGGGTTTTTTGTCTTGAATTTTTGTCCTTACTACTTACTACTCGCTACTTACTACTTTCTACCCCCTAAGCCTCTTCAAAATATCCAACTCCACCATCTGCCGATTGCGGCCGTAAACTTCCCGGGATAGATTCTTTGCTTTATCAATCATATTCAAATTGCCTTTTGCCGGAGGGAAAATATGGATATTGAAAGGCCTGGCGGTCTGCCCTTTAATTAAAAGCTTCGCGAAGGCGTTGAAGTTATCGATATTCAACAAGTCATTTTTCGTAAAGACCGGCTCGAATTGCTTCACCAGAAATTCCGCATCTTCGGCGCCAACACGGAAGACAATCTGCGAACCGACGTTACCAAAAACCGCGTCGCGGATTTTTTCGGTCAACTGGCCGATAAACTGATGCGCGATTACCAAATTCAAACGATATTTCCGGGCTTCCGACAAAATCGTGGCGATAGAATCAGTGGTAAAGTTTTGGAACTCATCAATATACAAAGTAAAATCTTTCCTCTCTTCCTGCGCTGTGTCTACTCTAGAAAGCGCGGCAAGCAGAAGCTTTCCAACCACGACCATACCCAATAATCCGGCGTTAATATCCCCTATCTTACCTTTGGATAAATTCACCAACAAAATCTTCCCTTCATCCATAATCTTCCGGAAATTCAACGAAGAATTTGGCTGACCGATAATCGGACGTATATAATCATTCGAAGTGAAATTATTAAACTTAGAGGTGATGTAGGGCGTCATATTCGCCAGCGAAGCCTCTCCTCCCGCCTTGATGGCTTCCTTTTCCCAAAAATCAATCACCGTCGGGTTAGTCGCTTTTTGTAAAAGACGCTTCCGATAATCCACGTCGGTAAAAACCCGCGGCACTTCCATAATAGTGGCGTGCTCATTCGGGTCATCCATAAGCAGTAGCAAGGCGTTCCGCATATACTGCTCAAACATCGGACCCATTGTTTCCGGATTGAAGAGTTTATTAAAAATACTCTGCATCTCATTGACGATAAAAGTCTTTTCTTCGGGCCGATTCGCATCGTATTCAAGCATATTCAAACCCAAAGGATGCTGGAGATCCCCCGGATCAAAAATCACCACATCTTTAAGGCGTTCTTCCGGAATTAAACCGAGCATATGCTCAATTAAATCTCCGTGCGGATCCACCACTGCTATCCCCTTTCCCGCCTGAATATCCCCTGTGGCCATATTAAACATCGCCGTGGATTTACCGGTACCGGTCTGACCGATAACGTAAACGTGGCGGCGACGGTCTTCATCGGTAATAAACACTGGCCTTGATTCTCCACGGAATACACTTTCTCCTATCAACATTCCTCTATCCGGCAAAACAGACGGCGGTGGCGCGGACTCTTTCGACTTTACCCATTTCAATCTTGGAATTTCCGTCAGAGAAGTCGGGAGGTGCCAGATGCTCGCAATCTCGTCGGCATTCAAAATCATACTTTGGCTTTCATCGAATTCACGAAAAACAAATTTAAAAACCAAATCTTTCGGGTTACGCAGTTCGGATACTTTAAATTCGTTTCTCAAAGGAGCGGCAAATTGACTAAACGAGCCGGTTAGGGCGTAGAGCAATTCCTCCGCGCGATAGGCAGACGGGGCCGAAGAGACCAGCCGCACATTCACTTCAAATAACGGCTTAGAAACCTTCTGATTCAGAAGCTTCACCGCTTCTTCGTCTATCACCACAGGTTCCGGTTTATCTTCGGGTTTGGGCGGAGCTTTAGGAAGAATTCTACTAAGCAATTTAGTGTGGAAAAGATCACCCAACTTCTCTCCCTTCTTCAAACGACCGATATAACTGGAAATACTTTTCCTTGCGGATTCGGGTGCCGGACGCACTAAAACTTGGAGCGCTATGCCTTCACCCGCCAACTCTACTTTGGAAAAATTACTCAACATCGGCAAAAAGGTATCAATGTTCGCCTCGGCAAAAGTCCGCACCGGAGTGGCGTAATGTTGTTTTAATTTTAGAAAAGCCGCTTTTACTGCTCCCTGCGAATTAAAGATTGTGTAATCGTCGCATTTAGTCACCTGCGCGTCGGGCCAAAGCCCTTGAACCTGTTTCGCGGCGAACTCCATTGATTCCTCCGGCACAGCGACATAGAAATGAATATCCTCGCCTACGTTATGTACCGCCACCTCCAAGGAAAACGGTATCTTCAAGCCGGACAGGAGGCCGAAAAGCTGGCTGGAAGAATTAATCTCCTGCAGCATATCTTTCTTCTCCCGCTCGTCCATTTTTTGCGCCAAGCGTACGGATAAAAGCCGCAAGCGCAAAGTCTTTAGAAATTGCCTACGTCGATTTTTTAGAAAACTCAAAACCGCCAAAACCATTGCCACAATTAGCAATGGAATGCCAAAAGAAACTGCTAACGCAATGTATCGGTCCATCTCAGTGATGCCTGAATGCCCTCCTTTCCCAATTGAAGGCAGCGACCTTGTGGTGATTTATAGGCGCGCTTGCGAGCGATATAAACATATCGCGAGTATGCGTAACACCTAAATCAGCCAAGTGTCGCGCCTCCCGAAGGGTAAGGAAATTTTTATCAACTCCTTCGTTGCTCGGGCTGGAAGTAGAGTCTACATCTGCGCTCTCGCGCCTTGGAGATTGAGTAAAAATTTCTCTTATCAATTGGGAAAAAGGGTATTCAGGCATCACCTTCAGTTTAGCAAACCACGCTTCTTGAGCTCTGGGTACAACTTATCAATTAGCGCATCATGAAAGGCATCTAAGACCAACGGACCCGAAATAGCCGCTTCTTTAGCGGCATGTTGAATGCCTTTATGCCAAGCAAGGTCGAGTAATTTCTCCACTTTTAGCTTCACGTCTGCCGGCTCCGATTGCATATACTCGGGAAGGGGGCTATTGGCAGATGGCGCTGGAGTCGCAGGCTGAGGCGCTGTTGGCTGGCCGGCCGCTCCCGATGAAGAAGACATTTTTTCTTTCAGGACTGATTGCAAAGCCTGTCTCCCCTGCTCGGAAAGCCCGCGTTCTTTTATCTCGCTGGTGAGTTCTTTGATATCCTGCTCGATTATTGAATGCTCTGTTGGTTCTGCAAATTTTTCTGCCATACGCAAATTATAAGTTTTCTAAAAATTTTAAGCAAAAGAAAATCCCCATAGCATCTTTGATACTATGGGGATTTTACGGCGCCTACGCTGGCGTGTTTCATTCGGCCTCCTTTTTGGAAAAAAAGCACCAACCGACCCAGCAACCGGCGACTCCGCCGATTACCGCTCCGATCACGATCCCCACCCACGGCATCGGGTAGCTGTAGGCCAGCGGCTTTGCCGCGGCCATCAGCGCTCCGCTCGCCGCGCCGAGCACCGTCAACATCACCTTCAGTTTGCGTCTCACACGAGTCTCTCCCTAGATAAAACTCTGTTTTGTCGGGCGACCAATCCACAATGGATTGGTTTAGCCTTTCCTAATTACTGTTTGCAAGTATAGCGGAAAATTTCCCCCTTGTCAAGGGCTCATCGGCATTTCTTTCAGGAACCCGGTCCGGCTAGAAAAAATAGATTCGCTCCGGTTGATTTTTGGGATAAATTGAACAGCTCCCGTTCCTCCCTTCGGGATTTTCCGGCCATTCAATTTTTTAACCAAAAATCTGTCCTGCGCTCATTATTTTGGGCTAGCCTCCCCTTGTGGTTCCTTACAAAGAAATGCCGATTCGCTTTGTTCTATAAACGACGCCCTAATCGCTAGTGCCTGCCGCAGTTTTTATTTGCGCCGCATTACATAAAAATGCACCGAAGCTCCTTGCTGATTGCCACTCTTGTGAACAATTCTTTCCAGTATCTCAAAGTAGCTTCCATACAACACCTCCACTTGCTGTGGCGATACGGCAATTTTTTTGATCCACTCCTCCACCCCCGGCATTGGATCATCTTCGCTTTCTTTGCCGAACGTTTCAAAAAAGTAGTACCCGCCACTAGCTTGAACCTCCGCCAACTGCTCGATAAAAGAACTTTTCTCGTCGCCAATTAAAAATTGCGAACTTAAAAGGTCTAAAACAACGTCATATCTACGGGCCGCAATTTCTTTAATTTTTGCGAGGGCTGAAAAGTCTCCAACGAAAAACTCACTTTTTGCTCCCGCCGACTTAGCTTTTTCTCTTGCTTCAGTAATTGCAACTTCGGAAATATCTATGCCAACTGTTTCAAATCCATTTTTAGCGAAAAAAATTGATTTATCACCCACGCCACAACCGATATCCAACAATAATCCGCCTGATAATTTATATTTTTTTATCAGTTCTAGAAAAAAATCCGCTCTTTCGCCGCCCCAAACCGCAACCCCCTTTTTCTGCTTGTAGAAATCATTCCATATCATAACCTTGGTAACGTCCACTTTCGAAACGGCAACCAACATGCAACTTCCTTTCAAAGTTTCTAGCAAGATTATAGCCACGATAAGGAAAAATGACAATGGCTCGGTCTAATTACTTACAAGAACTCGATCCTCCAAAGCGCAGGGAATAGTTTCGAGGAACATGCCGGAGGCGATTTTGCTTGGTTCGTTTGTTAATACAAACGAAAAATCGCCGAGGGAGAGGCAAATTTGCTCGCTGGAAGCAAATTATGCCGTTTCCGAGGGGCTATTCCCGGAGCCCCTATCCGTGACGGAATTCGGTAACGTCCCCATCCTGAAACACATATTCTTTTCCTTCTAAGCGGAGCCAGCCTTTTTGCTTGGCAGAGCTCCAAGAACCGGCTTCTAATAGTTTTTGCCAGTTGATGACTTCAGCTCGGATGAATTTCTTTTCAAAATCGGTGTGAATAGCGCCGGCGGCTTGCGGAGCTTTGCTTCCCTGTCGGATCGTCCAGGCGCGAGATTCATCTGGTCCGGTAGTGAAGAAGCTCATTAGGCCGAGGATTTCATAAGCTTTTTTCACCAGCTCTGGAATTTCAGCGGCAGAAGAAAGATCAGACACCACATATCCCGCTCCCCTTTCGGCAATCTTTCCCTTCAAATCTTCAGACACATCCTCCGGTTTGCCGTTCAATAAATAAACCTGCTTTTTCGCGGTGAGCAAATTTAGAGCGGAAACTTTTTCATTCTCCAAAGCCTCGGCAAATTCCGGAGTAGCCAAATTTTTCCCGGACTCCAATGCTTCTTTAACTTTTTTAATTGCTTCAAAATCTTTGATTGCCTGCTTTTGCGCGGGCCCGCCGGTTTTCGTGTCGCCTTCCGC
Source organism: bacterium (assembly GCA_030646995.1). NCBI lineage: Bacteria > bacterium. The sequence goes on from JAUSKF010000002.1 coordinate 98,000, forward strand.
TTTTTTATAAACTTTTTCTATTGAATCCAAATCTTTCAACCCCAGCTCGGCGTTGATAATCTCCATATCCCGAATTGGGTCAACCGAATTTTCCACGTGAATAATTTCACTACTCTGAAAAACACGAAGCACCATCAAGACCGCGTTGGTTTCGCGGATGTGGGTCAAAAATTTATTTCCCAAACCCTCTCCAGCACTCGCGCCCTTCACCAAACCGGCAATGTCGTAGAACTCCACTATGGCAGGAATGGTTTTCGCTGACTTACTCATTTCTGTAAGCTTGCTCAAACGCTCATCAGGAACGGTAACCACGCCTACATTCGGATCAATTGTGCAAAAGGGATAGTTGGCAATATTTACGTCATTTTTCGTGAGTATTTTAAAGAGCGTGGACTTCCCCACGTTCGGCATCCCCACGATTCCGATAGATAATTTCATTCGCTTGATTATAGCCGATTTCAGTGGCAAAATAAAGCACGTTCGTTGAAAACTACAAAGAACAGGAGGCGGGATGAAACGAATCGTTCTGACTGGCGGACCTTGCGGTGGAAAAACCACAGGGAAAGAATATGTACGGGAAAAGCTGTTGAATTATGGCCGCTCCCCTATCTTCGTTCCGGAGGTGGCAACACTAATCATTGGGTGCGGATTGAATCCTGGAGAACTGTCTCCGGAACAATATTTCGAATTCCAAAAACTTATCTTCAGCACCCAAATGAAATTTGAGGATGATATTTTCCTCAAAGCAGTAGAGATTAAAGCATCAAAAAAACCGATGATTATAATGGATCGGGGATTGATGGATGCCAAGGCTTATATGACTCCGGAAATGTTTGAGGCAGTGCTGAAAGATCACGGAATGGACGAAGTAGAGGCGCGGGATAAGCGTTATGATGGCGTATTTCATTTGTCTACTGTAGCTGATGGCAAGCCAGAACTTTATAGTCAGGCAAATAATCCCTCCCGATTGGAAAAAACCCCGGAAGAAGCGGTATCTGCCGATCACAAGACGCGCAATGCCTGGCTTGGCCATCCGCATTTGCGAGTCATCGACAATTCCACAGACTTTGATCAGAAGATGAATCGTCTGTTGAACGAAATTCGGAGGTTGCTGGGAGATCCGGTTGCAATCGAAACCGAACGCAGTTTCGTGGTTCACGGAGGATTTCAGCTTCAGAAAATTCCTATTCCGTTCAAAAAAATCCACATCGAACAAGTTTATCTGAAGGGGAAAGCGGGAGAAGAAAGCCGGATACGCAGACGCAGTCAGGAAGATGCCGGTTCCGTCTACTACGAAACCAGGAAACTGCCGGCCATTTCCGCCGCTTCTCGGCCGGAAAATGAATGGCAAATCTCCGCGAGGGAATACGCCAGCAAGCTTAGCTTGGCGAGTCCGGACCACGACATTGTCCGGAAAAATCGCTTCTGCTTCTTGTACAAAAATCAGTACTTTGAACTTGATAGGATTTTGGAACCGAAGCGACTATTTGGACTCGTGCGCTTGGAAATTGAACTCACCGAAGAGAACGATAAGGTGGAAATTCCCGACTGGCTCGGGAAAGTCGAGGAAGTAACCGGCAATCCGAAGTGGAGCAACTACGAACTGTCCCGAAGGCCGAAGTAAAAAAACAACCCCCTCATTGAGGGGGTTTTTGTTGCCAAAGCTATTTTTTTCTGGTAAAATAACTCCGGTTACTTTTACAAGAAAAGAGGAGGCTAGAATGAACCGCGCAGTAATCGTGGACGGAGTACGAACTCCTTTTATGAAGGCGGGCTCGCTGACGAGTCTGCGGGCAACTACTCTGGGATGCGACGTAATCGAACATTTGCATCTGAATCTTCATGGGTTCCGGCTCGAGGACATTGATTTGGTAATTGGCGCCAACGTCGGCAACCAAGTTCTCCCCCCCGACGGTTCTAATCTGACCCGCCTGATTGCCTTAAAAGCAGGGATTCCAATAAAAGTTCCGGCTTTTACGGTAAATATCAATTGCGCTAGCGGCCTTCATGCCATTTTGACAGCGGTGAAAGAGGTGGAGCTGGGTCTGGCGAATTGCGTATTGGTGGTAGCGGTAGAAGTAATGTCGGATTACACCGCCGCCTACAGCCGTAAACAGCGGCAGAAATTCGCTAATCTCCTGACAGCATCGAGAAGTAAATCGCTTTTGAAAAAGCTTTCATCCACCGCTTCAGCGCTTGTGAAAGTAAAGATTATGAAGCATGACCCGCAGTGGATGATTAAACTCGGTTTGACCGATCCGTCCTGTAATTTGAGTATGGATAAGGTTTCCGACAAGATTGCCGAGAAATACAAAATTTCCCGAGAAGAGCTGGATCTCTATGCTCTGGAGTCTCACCGAAGAGCAAATAATGCATCAGATCGTTTGCGCGGAGAAATGTGTTCATTCACCCTGAATGGAAAAAAAGAGCTGCCGTGGTTCTATGATGACGGCGTTCGGCCAAATCAGACTTTGGCGGCACTCGCGAAATTGAAACCGCTGAATGAAGGCGGGGTCACGACCGCAGGAAATTCCTCCCAGATCACTGACGGCGCCGTGGCATTCCTAATCGCCAACAAAGAATGGGCAGCAGCAAGAAAGCTTCCTGTGCTAGCCGCGATGAGTTCTAAAAATTCTGCGGCCTGCGGCTGTGAACCCTCGATGATGGGTCTCGGGCCGGTCGGCGCTATCTCTAAGTTGAGGGCGCAGGGTTGGACCAAGATGAGTGATTTCTCTGTTGTGGAGACCAATGAAGCTTTCGCTTCTGTGGTGCTCGCTCAGTCGAAGATGCTCAAAGAGATTGGAATGGGTCCGCTTGATTGGGATCGCACCAACGTAAATGGCGGCGCGATCGCTATCGGCCATCCGATCTCCGCAAGTGGTGCCAGACTGGTGTTGACCTGCGCGAAAGAACTTCAGCGACGCAATCAGCAATATGGCCTCGTGACACTTTGTGTCGGTGGCGGCCAGGGTGTCGCGGCAGTGATTGAAAACAATGAGTAGCCCCATCCCCGTGTTCAACGCGTTGAACACGGGGATTTTTTATATAACACTTATGTCCTGGTCAGGATATAAGTGTTATATTTTCATTCTTGATTTTTCGTTGAGTTCCTGTTATTTTAAGTTCGGTTCGTTCACAAACGAAAGGGAGAAAATAATGAGTAAGTTCTGGAAATGTTCGACCGACGAAGAAGGAAATATGGTTGCCGAGCTTGATCTCGGACCGGATGAAAAGCAAAACCTTTTGCGGGCGGAAGTTCTGAAGGAATTGAACGTCATTTTGTCTACGAACAACCCGAAGTGTCTGATTATCACGACTGCCAAGCCGCACAGTTTCTGCGCGGGCGCGGATGTCGGAGAAATCAACGCTTTGGCGAACGGGAAACAGGAACATCTGGTAGCAGCTCTCGAGAGTATGCATGCGCTTCTGCTGAAGATTCGCAATTCCTCTTATCCAATCGTGGCCGCGACTTCCGGAGAATGTCTGGGGGGCGGAACCGAACTAGTACTCGCCTGCCACAAGCGCATTGCCGCAAGACACCCTAAGACGCGCTTCGGCTTGCCTGAAGTGATGCTGGGAGTGATTCCCGGTTTCGGTGGAACACAGCTGTTGCCAAAGTTGGTCGGAGTCCGGAAAGCAATGGAAGTGATTGTTGGCCAGAGGAAGCTCTCGGCTGATGATGCTCTCAAATGCGGATTAGTGGACAAAGTTGTGATTCCGGAACTGCTAATCGTGGAGGCAAAAAAAATTGCGTTTGAAGAAACGGAACGTAAGAAACTTTCGTGGGTAGACAGAATCGGCGCCGTTCGTGATTTCGTGATGAGAATGGCAAAAAAGCAGACTCTGAAAGCCACGAAAGGTGTCTACCCTGCTCCGATGAAAGCCATCGAAGCAATCGATTTCAGCGACGCCAATCTGGAAGACGGTTTGGCCCGTGAAGGCCAACTCTTCCTCGAATGCGCCGCGACGATGGAGTCCGCCAGCTTGCGGGATATTTTTCTGAAACAGCGCGAGGCAAAATCCAAAGATTGGATTGGTGTCAATCCGCCATCCGCCCATTCTGGCGGAGGCGGAACTCCTCCGGAAAAAGTACTTATGCTCGGTGCCGGCGTAATGGGACGCGCAATCGCTTACGCCGTTCTGGCGGGAGGCGTGAGGGTGAACCTGCACGATATGAGTTCAAAAGCGATTCACGAAGCGGTATTGTTCATCGAAGGACAGCTCGCTAAAGAAGTCAAAAAGAGCAAGCTCTCGCTTGAGAAAGCGCAGGGCATGCGCGATCGGCTGATTGTCAGCTACGGCGATGAGCCGACGATCGATGGCGTGGATTTCGTGATTGAGGCGATCGTGGAAGATCTGACCATCAAGCCGCGGGTTCTAGCCGAGCTGGAAAAGAAACTTCCGGAGAATGCGGTCATCGCCACCAACACTTCTTCGCTCCTGCCGAGCGATATTGCCGCTCCCCTGACTCGCAAAGACAAGTTCTGCGCGATGCACTTCTTCAACCCGGCCCACAAAATGGACCTGGTAGAGATCGTTGGCACGGCGGAAACTTCCAAAGAAACTCTGGCAAAAACGCTGGCGCTCATCAAAGCGATGGGTAAGACCCCGATCCTTTTGGATAAGGAATGCGCCGGCTTGCTGGTGAATCGAGTACTGGTGCGTGGAATGGCTAAGGCGCTTGATTGTCTATTGTCGGGAGAAGATCCTTGGGAAATAGACATGGCGCTCGAAGGGGCCGGAATGGTTATGGGTCCGTTCAAAACCATCGACCTCGTCGGCTTCGACATTGCCTACCACGTGATGAAGATGATGGGCCACTACTATCCGGAGATTTACGGGAAAACAGAAGTCGGCAATCTGGAGCTGCACAAGTTTAAGGACATACTCGGTCAGAAAACCGGTAAAGGTTTCTATGTCTGGGAGAACAACAAAGCCGTAAAGCCCAACAAGGAAATTTTGAAGAAGTTCGGCTGGGAGTTGTTCCCACATGACAAAGAAATCGGAGCATTGGACTGCTGTCATTTGATCCGCAAAGAAATGAACGAAGAAGCGATGGCGCTCGTTAGCGAACGCATCTGCTCCGATCCGAATATGATTGACCTCTCGCTGGTACTGGGTGCCGGACTCTTCCCGAACCGGCGCGGACTGCTGAAAAATCCGATCATCTAATAACCTCAAGCCCCCTTTTCAAAGGGGGTTTTTTGTTTTAAAATAGCTTCGGTTCCTTAATAAGGAGAAAGACATGGACGTTGCCAAGTCTTTGGGAGCGGGAGTGGCGATTGCAGAAGCAAGTCGCGACAAAGAAAAGCTGGCCAGTCTGATGCCGGATATTTTCCGGGGAAAGTTGGATGTCAGTTATTTCGAAGATCTTCCGAAAGACACTTTGTGCGATTTGAAGTTCCAGGCGAACTATCGAAAACTCGAGGAATTTTTGAAAACGGAAGTCGATCCGAATGAGATCGAGAAAACCAATGAAGTTCCGAAAGGGGTCTTGGATTGGCTTTGTGAAAATGGCTACTTCGCTCTGAAGTTGCCGGAAAAGTATGGCGGTATGAATCTGTTGCAGTCCCAGTATATGGCGCTGCTTCAGCTGACTGCCACGCGTTGCGGAGCGCTCGTTGCTTTGCTTTCTGCCTCCAACACCATCGGTGTCGGTTGGCCGATCATGGCTTTCGGCTCTCCGGAACAGCAGGATACCTGGCTTCCATTGGTTGCTAAGTCCCCTTCCGGATTCGCCTTCACTGAAGAAAAGGCCGGTTCCGATCCTTCCAGTATGGAAACCCATGCTGTGCGGGTTCGCGAAAACGGTAAGGTGGCCGGTTACCAGATTAGCGGTCGCAAGTGGTGGACCACTAACGGCCCGGCCAGCGACAATTCCTATCTTTCCAAGGTGATCATTGTGATCGCCAAGATCGTGGATTATCCGGATCAGCTTTCCGATTTGGAATACAAAAAGAATCCCGTTTTCGGAGCTTTTATTGTTCCGACTGGTTCTCCGGGAGTAAAGGTTGTTCAGAGATGTGAGTTCCTCGGTTTGAGGGGCATCTACAACGGCATCACGGACTTCGAAAAAGTCTACATTCCGCTCGAACAGCTGATCGGGAAGAAGACCGATTCCAGCGGAAAAACCGAATACTATCAGGAAGGTTCCGGTTTCCGGATCGCTTTGCAGGCGCTCAACAGCGGCCGAATCACGGTCTCCGGTTGTTGCTCTGCAACTGCCAAGATCGCTCTGCAAGTCGAGCGTTGGTGGGGTCTTACCCGCCATCAGTGGGGAAAGCAGATCGGCCAGCATGAACTTGTTGGCACCGGAAAGCTTGCCGAAGGCGTCGCGAAAGCTTTTACGATGGAAGCGATGACCTGGTTTGCCGCCGGTCGCGCTGATAAGCATCTGGATTGCCGGATGGAGGCCGCGACTGCCAAAGTCTTCAATTCCGAACAACTCTGGCAGATCGTTGATGATCTGGCGCAGATCCGTGGTGGACGAGCCTACGAAACTCCGGAATCTCTGAAGAAGCGAGGCGAAGCGCCGATCCCAGTTGAAAGAATGATCCGCGATGCTCGGCCGAATCGAATCTTCGAAGGCGAATCCTCGATCCTTGGACTGTTCGTAGTTCGTGAAGGAGTTGAGGAATACAAGGCGCAGGGTGAAATCTTCTTTGAAAAAGGCCGGTACGGAAAGAAAATGAAGGCCGCTGTTGGCTTCGCGAAAGAACTCGCTAAGCTTTCTATCCCGAACTTTAAAATGCGTTCACAAATCAAAAAGTTCTCGAAGGATTGGCCTCAGCTTGCGAAGCACCTACTTCACGCAGATAAGTGCGCGCGGAAGCTGGCAAAAGCGATCATTATCATTTCCGGTAAGTACCAGGCCAAGCTGATGCATAAGCAGCTGACCCTTACCCGGTTCTTCAATATCGCCACCGAGATCTACGCGATGGCCGCTGTTTGCGGATACGTGATCAAGGAGTGGCCGGTCCACGCAAAGGCTGATCTGGCTGACTTCTATTGCCAGGGAGCCCGCCGTAGGATCGAAAAAGAATTCGCCGCCTTGTCGGACAACAGTGATGCGCTCGGTCGCAAAATTGCCAATCTCACTCTAATGAATGGCTACGAAGATTTCCTTACGGACGGCACCATTCCGATGGTTGAGATGCTGGATCTGAAAGATCCCCAGCCTCCGAACCTCATGCCGCTGCCGCACTCACGCCGTGTTGATCGTAAAGCCTAAAAGCTCACCGCCCAGAAATGGGCGGTTTTTATTTATCTTTAGCAAACCAAGCCTCTTTAATCTCGGCCATCAATTCATCCGAAATAGGCAATCGCTTTCCGGGCTGACTTTTGCCGGGGTAACGCCAAGTAGAAATCATCACTCTTGTTGAACTTTTTACTTTCAACTTTTCACTATTCAACTCCCCCGAGCCAATTGCATACATCAGCCAAATCTCCTGCTTCCGCTTTGGTGTATCATTCCGCATCATCACCGCCAAAGTTCCTTCGGCGACCCCCTCTTCCTTGCGGGCGGGGTTTTTCAAAATAGTTTTAATTTTTTGCTCGGAAATGCCGTAAAAAAGCATCTTATCTTTTATATGCTGGGTCCACCGGAAATTCTTGTCGTTTTTAGGAAACTTCACGAAAGACATAGAAGCGCCGTTAAGGCGTAGTTGTTATATACTAAAGGTAAATGAGGTACTTATCTACTCTGGTCCGGATCATCCTACTCTCCTTCATAGTTTTCTTAGCCGGAGTCTTAATGGTCAAAAGCTCCCTTGGAGACTCTCCTATTAGCCAAGAACCCGCCAATTTAGCCGCCGGCTATGGCTATATAAGACTTCTGGACTATCGACTTGGTGTGGAGCAACCGCCACTCGGCAAGGCTTTATCTGCGGTGCCACTTTTATTTCAAAAATTAACCTTCCCAATCGCCAGCTTGAACTGGCAACGAGATATTAATAGCTCGCAAGCCGTCGGCCGGCAATTTCTGTACGAATCAGGAAATAGCCCGAGTCAGATGATTAACGCCAGAAGAATCGTGCCGATTATTTTTACTTTATTATTAATCCTCGCAATTTATTGGACATCTAAAGAATTAATCGGAAAATGGTGGGCGCTTTTGCCCGCTTTTCTTTTTGCCTTTTTCCCAACCGCGCTGGCCTACGGGCACTATGCCACCACTTCAGCCGCCTCCACTCTAGCAATCTTTGGAGCGGTAATAAGTTTTCTGTGGTTCCTCAATCAACCCTCCAAGCGAAAAATGCTCTGGGCGGCCGTCGCTTTCGGATTAGCTCAACTAACCACCTTCGCGGCTTTAATTCTTATTCCCTATTTTCTGATAATTTTGACAATTTTCTATCTGGCAAGCGTAACACGAGATTACCGGATGACTGACCCGCGCGAGCGCTTGCGACGCTTTGGCTTGCGGGCCTTTCGTTATTTTCGGTCACTGATGGTTATTTTCACAATTGGTTTCTTGTTGGTTTTTAGCATTTATTTGCTTTTCACTTTGAGCTACCCGCTTGAGAAACAGCAATCCGACACCACTTTCATCCTCGATCAATTCCAACCGCAATGGCTGGGCGACTTCGTAACACAAATTTCCGGCACGCCCGTCTTGCGGGCTGCCGCGCATTATCTTTTGGGAATTACATTGAATTGGCCGGTAGAATCCAACTCTGCAGAAGGGTCGCTCTTGATAAGCGCGGGCCTCAAAACCCCAATCGCTTTGCTATTGCTGATACTCATCTCCTTAGTATTTTCTCTGATGAACATTGGCAAAGCCCTTTGGAGCATGCTCCGCCGCCGCACAAAGAACTTTTCTGATTATTTAAATACCGACTTCACTGAATTCGCGATGTTAATTTTCACTGGAACCTACTGGGCCGGTAGCCTAGCACTGGGCGCGACAGGGTTAGAAAAAATACTACCCACACTCCCCTTCTTGTTCATCTTAATCAGCAACGGAATCAGAAAGTGGTCTGCCGGCACAGAGCTCGCCAATGCCCGCAATTTGGTAATCAAAATATTTCTAGTATACGAAGAATTTCTCCAACTTTCTTTAAAATCCGCAGCTTTGATAATTCTGGTAGTCGCCTATTTCATAACTCCTCTGATTACCTATCCTCATTTTCTATCATTCTCTAATTTGCTGGCCGGCGGCACAAAAAACGGCCATCGACACCTCACCGATTCAGATTATGACCTCGGCCAAGATTTAATCCGCCTTAAAACTTGGACTGTGGCTAACCTACCCGAATTTGATAAAATTGCCGTGGACTATTCCGGCGGCGGGGATATAAAAATCATAGCGCTAGCCGAAGAGTGGGAGTCCGCAAAAGGCGACCCGATTAATGATGGAATCCGCTGGCTTGCAATCTCCGCAACTACGCTCGCCAACGCAAAAAAATCTGCCAATGCCGAAGATCAATATATCTGGCTAACCGCGTCCGCCAGCTGGCGGATTTACGCCCGCGCCGGAACTTCGATATTTATTTATAAACTGGTGGAGTAATCACGAATAATGCAAATTAATTAACTAAATAATGCGAATGGTAATCCGCACTTCTTATTCGCAATATTACCTCCCCCAATTCGTATTATTAGCGATTACTCCTTACCTGCTTTTAAGGTAAATCCGGTTTTCTACAGTAAAGTCTACGTATTCAGAAGTCCGCAGTTTGCCGGACAACATCAAATCCTGAAGATAAGAAAATATTTTTAGAGAAGGTAAAAATCGGACGCTAAAAATTAACTTTTCCCCGCGCACGCCAAAAGCAGTCAGTTCCTGTAGACGCGCGTCAAAACGATATTCGCTGACTCCCAACACCAACCCATTCAATCCGGCCATAATCCTTTGCACGTTCTCAAAGGCATCAACCGCCATCACAGAATCTCCAATTCTGACAATTTTGCCGGCCGCATCCACAATCTTAGGAATGGCCGAACCCTCGGTGTCGGGGGCTTTCTCTATTAACTGCCCGCCTCGGCTAATCCAATAGCAATCATTACTGCACCAGATTGCAAACCTATCAGCCGCTCTGGCCACTATTCGCAAAGTGCCGGTCAAGAAGTCCTTCTCTACCTTAAATCCTGAAACCGTGGACGGCCAAGAAAGGAAGTTTCCGAAACCTAAAAATCTGGCTAAGTCGCCATTCAAAAGCTCCCCGCGAATCTCCTCGAAGTCCGCAGAGCCGGAAACATCAAATTTCTTAATCCGAAAAAAATCAAAATTTAAAAGAGTGTACAAAATGCCTAATCCTAGAAAAGTCAGCAGGCCTGCGTAGCAATAAAGTTTTAATCTAAGTCTGCGGTAGTATTTTCGCTTTTGAATTTTAGAAAGAGGTAGAGCCATCCGGTCATTATTTACTTAATAATGCGTTCAATTAAAGGATTAATCCGAGTTAAAACTTCATAATAACTCGCTCCACCGGCGCGACGGGCAACTTCGTAAGCGCTCATTTCTTCAGTTTTCTGCCTGCCTATCAACGTAACGGAATCCCCTCTTTTTACAGAAATTCCTGTCACATCCACCACTATCATATCCATAGAAACGCGGCCCAAAATTCTAGCTCGCTTGCCTCCCACTAATACTTCACCAACACCGGAGAGTGAGCGCGGATATCCATGCCAATAACCAATCGGAATTACGGCAATTTTAGATTTTTTGGAAACCCGCTCGGTTAGGTCGTAGCCCACAAAATCACCGGCCTCCACTTCTTTCACCTCGCTGATCAACGCGCGCCACGATAGAACCGGTTCCAGTTTAATTTTTTCCATCTGAATGCCAAGCTCGGTAGAAGGCCATAAACCATAAAGCCCGATACCAATGCGGACCGCATCCAAATGGTATTTTTTATTCACTAAAGTGCCGCCGGTTGCCGCCGCGTGACGTAAAAGATTCTTCAGGCCGGCTTTTTCCAGAACCTCAACAGCTTTCTGAAATTCCGCGAATTGCTGATCAGTAAAGGTCGGGTAATTAATGTCTTTGGCGGAAGCGAAGTGCGTATAAACACCGGTGCAATCGGCTTTCATTGCATCATTCATTAGTTTCAAAGCGCCCGGTAAATCTTTTGTATAGAAACCTTGGCGATGCATTCCGGTATCAATCTTCAAATGAAACTCGGGATGATATTTTGAAGTCTTTAATTCTTTCAATGCCTCTAAGCTGGAGATAGTTATAGTAATTTCATTTTCCGCAGCCGCTTTTAGAAGATTCGTGAAGGTCGGGCCAAGTACCAAGATTGGCTTAGTGATCCCTTCTTCACGTAAGCGAACTCCTTCTACTACGCTATCCACACAAAAACCATCAACCCCCAAAGAATCGGCTATTTTAGAAAAGGTTACGAGACCATGGCCGTAGGCGTTGGATTTCACAACCGCAAAAAGCTTGGTCTTGGAACCAACCAAATTGCGGAAGATTTTCAGATTGCGCTGAACCGCCTTTCGGCTTATTTCTATCCAAGTCTTGTAAGTATTCATCAATGAGCTTAATTTATCACAAAAATTGCGTTTTGCATAGGTTCGTTGTAAAATAATTCTAGTTTTGTTGATAGATGAGGAGGCTGGATGGCACGCTTTAAAGTTTGGCGGCCATTCAAAGAGTGGCCTCCGGTAATGAAAGCGGCGGCGTTTATGCTTCCGGCCACGCTGACCGTCATTCTGCATCAGTGGCTAATGCCCATATCACCCGACACTCGGGAAATATTGGCGCGCTACTATCGTAGCGAGCTGCAGTCTTGGATGAATATCGTGGACTTCATCATCTTTATTCCCTTTAAAGAAGAAGCCCTCTATCGCTGGCCATCGCTAATGCTCCTGCTTTGCTTGTTCGGTCAGATTCATAGGCGAGACCCAGCCAACAGGAGAAGCTGGGTGATAACGGCCTACGTTCTATCCATCTCCACCCTGGTCGCGATGACGGCTTATTGGGCAAGCTTCCATGATTACCCGCTTACGGTTTTCTGCTACGGGCTAGTCTGGGGCTGGCTGATATTCAAAACCAGAAACCCTTTCTATTCCTGGCTCTTCCACTCCCTAAGCAACGCCTTCTCAATTCTCTTCATCGTTTTGGGCTATCACCTGATCTACTAATGACTAACAACAACTTACGACGAACGACAAAGCCTCCGAGAAATCGGGGGCTTTTTTATTCGCGATTACTCCACCTGTCCGTCATTGCGAGGATTCACCAGAATCCGTGGCAATCTTACTATAGTGCGATTTATAAATAGCTTTTCTGCTAGATTGCCGCGGGATTACCCTCGCAATGACAGCCGGGACTTATTCGCGATTACTCCTGATTTCTTTCTTGCCAACCAATTTTCTCAAAACTTTCGGTACCATCACCGTCCCCTCTTTAGTCTGATAATTTTCCAGAATCGCGATAATGATACGCCCGATGGCGAAAGCAGTAGCGTCGTTCATATGCACGAACTCGGTCTTCCCATCTTTCCGGCGGACCTTCGTCGATAATCGACGAGACTGGTAATCGGTCATCAAATCAGAAGTATGGGTCTCGCGATATTTATTCTGACCGGGAAGCCAAGCCTCAATATCAATCTGCCGATAATCTGGACCGCCCATATCGCCGGTGCAAACCGAAACCACCTGATATGGAATCTCCAGCTGCTGCATCAGATACTCCTGAATACCCACGATAAAATCTTGCTCCTTACGGGAATTTTCGGGAGTCGTGAAAGACTCCATTTCCAACTTATCGAACTGATGCATCCGCAAGATTCCCTTTACGTCTTTTCCGTGGGAACCGGCCTCACGGCGGAAGCTAGTGGAATAGCCGATATATCGTAAAGGAAACTTATCCTCCTGAATCGTAGAATCCATATGAATCGGACCGAGTGTATGCTCGGCGCTTCCAACAAGATAGATGTCGTCTGTCTGCAAATGATAACGCTCTTCTTCTTGGCCGGGATCTAATCGAGCCATTCTCTTAAATACTTCCGGCTTAATCATTACAGGAGGAAGGACCGGCACAAAAGGCTTCGCCGAATATCCTTTTTCAACTTGGTTAGCAATCTTTTTTAAAACTTTTTCATTTCCCAGCGTATCAAATACGAATTTGATGATTGCCATCTGCAATAAAGCCGCATCCCCTTTCAGGTAAGCAAAACGGCTGCCGGAAACTTTTCCGGCGGTTTCAGTATCAATGATTCCTAGCGCTTCGCCGAGAGTCAGATGATCTTTCGGTTCGAAATTAAATTTAGTCGGAGCGCCTTCACCCGCCTGGGCGGGCCACTGGCGGATTGGTTTATTCCCCGATTCATCAGGCCCCACCGGCACATCGTCAGCTGGTAGGTTTGGGATTTTTACCCAAGCCAAATGCCTTTCTTTCTCCAATTCCGGCAGTCCCACTTCAGCCGCTTTCATTTCTTCTTTCACTTTTTTCGCCTCTTCGATATTCCGCTCTTTACTGAACTGATTCAGTTTCGCGCGTAAATCCTCAATTTTCTTTACCGCCTCACGCCATTTGGTATCTTTTTCTAATAATAAATCCACGGCAGCAGCCGGCACATTCTTTTTGGCAACGCCATCTTTAACTAAATCTGGATTTTTGCGAATGAGTTCGATATCCAACATACAAATAAGTATAAAGTAGAAAGTAGAAAGTAGAAAGTAGAAAAAATTCGGAACAAAAATCCATATGTCCAACGCGTTAGACATATGAAAAATAAAAATCCCCATGTCCAACGCGTTGGACATGGGGATTCTAGTTAACAGCCGTTTTCCGGAGACCACTTCTTGTCGGCCGAAGTCTCTTCTGCTGTCTTTATCAGCCTCCTGGTTTCGGCATGAGAGTCAATTGGCTTTGGGGATTCCACTTTCGGAGTGAAGGGATAAGAGACCTCATTGAGCATTTCTACTGACCCTTCGCTGGTTTCCAGCAAAAGGTATCTTCCGCAGTCTTTGACCTTTACCCCATGACTCTGAAACAGGGCCGCGAGCTGTGCGACATCAATTTCCATGGCTTTCCTCCTCAATAGTGCTGTGGGCTATTTTAGCACAACCGGCCCCAAAAGCAACCCCCCAACTTAAACATCTTACGACCGCAAGATGTTTAAGTTGAGGTGCGCAAATAGAAATAAAATTTTTTGCAATCAAATTTAGCCCGTAATTCTACTATTGGCTTTTGGCTAAACCCTACCCCTTAGGCCTTAAAGTCGGAAACAAAATAATCTCCTTCACCGCGTGCGCTTTAGTGGCGATAGCTACTAAGCGATCAATCCCAATACCCAAACCAGCGGCGGGAGGCATACCGTATTCAAGGGCCTCCAAGAAATCCTCGTCTTTGCGGGAAGCTTCCTCGTCCCCTGCTCTGAATGCCTTCTCTTGCCGCTCCATCTGCTCACGCTGAAAAACCGGATCATTCAGTTCGGAAAATCCTTTAACCACTTCCGCTCCGTTTACAATCAACTGGAAGCTTTCGGTCAGGGTTTTGTCTTTCTCATGCAATTTCGCCAAGGGCATTAATGACTCCGGATAATCAGTCACAAAGGTAGGCTCCACAATCTTCGGACGTACAGAGCGCTTAAACGCCTCATCCAACTCTTTCGCCGGAATAGTCTTATAATCCTTGCCGGAGTGCTGTTTGAAAATTTCTGCAAAAGTAACTGTCTTCCATTTTCCGGGTATAAGTTTTTTCAATAATTTCTGAGTGAATTTCATCAAACCCTGATAATCCTGATAAGCCCAATAGAGCTCAAGCTCGGTGAATTCCGGATTGTGGTCGCGATCCATTCCTTCGTTGCGGAAAACTTTGCCCAGCTCAAAAACTTTCTCCATTCCGCCGATCAACAATCGTTTCAGGTAAAGCTCCGGGGCGATACGCAGGAAAAAATCCACATCCAAGGCGTTGTGGTGAGTTTTAAATGGCCGAGCTTTGGCTCCGCCGGGAATCGGCTGAAGAGTTGGGGTTTCTACTTCCAAAAATCCTTCCTCGGCCAAAAAGTCTCGGATGTATTCAATTATCTGCGAACGCTCAACCAACTGCTGGCGGACTTCGGCATTCAGCATTAAATCCAGGTAGCGTTTACGAAAACGTTCTTCGGTGTCGCTTAGGCCATGCCAGACGGATGGCAAAGGACGCAAAGTCTTCGTTATCACCCTCATCGATTTTGCCTCTACGCTCTTCTCCCCTCTTTTCGTCTTAAATAGCGGGCCGGCAACTTCCACAAAATCACCGATATCTAAATTATCTTTGAGGGCCTGAAAATTACCCAAATTAGTTTTGCTGAAAACAATCTGGATTTTTTCTCTCGAGCCATCAGTAAGATCGGCAAAAGCCACGCCACCCTGCACGCGAAGGCCAAGCAAACGGCCGGTCAACCAAACTTTAGTTTTCTTTTTAGATAACGCAGCGAAATCCTTTACCACATGAGCCACCAGATGGGTGCGCTTAACTTGCGATGGATAAACGTTTACGCCCAGCTTCTCCAGCTCGGCCTTCTTTTTAAGGCGCTCTTTAATAAGGTCTTCCAACATTTATATATAAAGAATACTACTTAACAGACACAATCTTGTAAGTCATTTCGCCAGCCGGAGTTTTTACCTTAACGGAATCTCCTTTAGATTTATGCATAAAAGCGGAACCCATAGGCGATTCATTGGAAATCTTGCCACCAGCTGGATCGGTTTCATTATGGCCAACGATTTTGAGTGCTAATTTTTTACCGTCTTTTTCGACTTCAATCTCGGAACCAATCTGCACCTTGTCTCCCTTAACTTGAGTAATCAAAATAGCGTTCTTAATCATGTCTTCCAGCTCAAAGATGCGGGTCTCAACTTGCACCTGCTCATCGCGGGCCTCCATATATTCGGCGTTCTCGGAAAGATCGCCCAACTCTTTGGCGCGCTTCAAGCGCTCGGCAACCTCTGCGCGTTTCTGAGTTTTTAATATTTCCAATTCTTTCTTCAATTCCTCAAGCTTCTCGGATGATAGATGATATTCCATTGTTGTATATTCTAACTATTTAAACATTTAAATATTTAAATATCAAGCAAAAATTTAAATATCAAGAATTTAAATCATAAGACTTCCTCCAGAGCCACCAGCGAACTTTCACCGCCTCAAAAAGCACCTGGAAATACGAGTACCATCGGACATGGGAGCGGGCGTCATTCACCCAATGCACCGGCATTTCACGAATCTGATAGCCAAGTGACCGAGCTAAAGCCAGAGCCTCCACGTCGGACCCCCAGCGATTCAGCCGGGCCAAAGAAAAAATCTTCTTACTCGCCTCTTCAGAAAAACATTTAAACCCACACTGACTGTCCCAAATACCCCGCAACAACAAAATCTGCACAAATAAATTACCCAACTTACCGGCGAGTTGCTTTAAAATATTCTGCGGCGGATTGAGCTTCGAGCCCTTCACTGCGCGCGAACCGATTACTACTTCATAGCCCTCATCAAGAGATGGAATCATTTTATTGAACTCGACGATTGAGGTGGAATTGTCGGCGTCCATAAATACCCGCCAGTTGCCTTTTGCAGCCAACATCCCCTCCCGTACCGCCGCTCCTTTCCCTTTATTTTCTTTCAGCCTGATTATTTTTAAATTTTCTATCAACGGCTTAAACCGCTCCGTAATCTCTGCGGTGGCATCAGTGGAGCCATCGTCAATCACCAGAATTTCATAGGAATACTCCTGCTCAGAAAGATGCCGGTCAACGTCAATCAACGTCAAAGGAAGCCTTTTGGCTTCGTTGTAAGCGGGAATAATAACGGACAGATATGGTTTTGCCACTACTCTTAGTATATCAAAGCAACGAGATGCTAATTAAAAAAATCTAAGCCTATTTTATTCAGCACAAAATAGAATACTGAAGAAATTATGCCGAGCATCCAGTCAAAAATTTTAGCAAAAAATCTAACCACTATCATCACTATCTTCCAAACCCCTGCCAAAAATCCCTTAGCCTGCTCTTCTGTGGGCAGTGCCTTATTAATCTCTTGCGCTACCGGAGCGATGTTAATCTTTTTTTGAATCTCCTGATTAACGGTTTTAGCGGCATCTAAAGCTTTATCAAAATTTACTTCGGCCAAGACGGGCGTGGCAGAAAGTAGTAAGTAGAAAATAGATAGTAGAATAATTCGAAAAGGTATCATAGGTAATTTCTAGGATTTAAATCTCCACCAAAGGGCATTGACCCGCAGACGCGACTCGCTCCCATATAGAAGGTCTGCGCGGCGTAAACTGTGAAATGAAGGTGTGGGCCGGTAGCGTAACCAGTGCGCCCCACATAGCCGATGAGTTGACCTCTCTTAACTATATCCCCTTTCTTGATTAGTTGTCCGTCCACACTTCCGAACCTGGAAAGATGCGCGTAAAGAGTGGTGAGGTTATTATCGTGCTGAACTACGATGAATTTTCCGTAAGCTCCCCGATAACAAAGCTGGTCCTGGTCTCCTATCGCCACTACCGTGCCATCTTCAGCAGACCAGACCTCCGAACCAATCGGCGCCCCAATATCTACTCCATTGTGAAATTGCCCTTTGTACCCATATTTTGCGAAAGCAGTCGCGCCGTAATCCTGCGTCATCACTCCGGCGGCAGGCATCGCCAGCACTCCCGGCCTAGGGATTGGCAGCAACGAGGGATCAATACTTGCTCGCAATTCTTTTTCAATTTTTTCTATTTCCGCGGAAATATCCGCCTGTTTTTTAGATAAATCATCTAAAACCAGCGCGTAAACCTTTTCCTGACTTTTTGTCTGAGTCAAAAGCTGCTGCCGCTCGGTTTTTTGATCGGCAACGATATTCTTGCGATTTTTTAGAGTGCTATTTTCTACTTCTATTTTTTTCTTTTTAGAACTAGTGGTTTGAAACTTACCATCCAGCTGCTGGCCCAATTCTTTCAAATTCGTAACTTCGGTGGAAATTCCGTTGTTTAAGCTGGCGATACTTTCATTCTCCAACACACTCTCCGCCAAACTGCGGTTCTTCAATAACATCATCAGCGACCCCTCGCCGTCCTTTTCATACAACTCACGCATTAATATAATCAGAGCAAGTTTTTTAGTGCCTACTGAGGCATTGATTTGGTTGATATCCAACTGAACTTCCTGTAATTCCAATCCCAATTTTTCAATATTTATCTGACTAGACTTAATCCCCAAATTTAACTGATTAATGCCGTAATCTATGGTCTTGATCTCCTTACTCAAACTCTTTTGCTGACTCTGTGTCTGCTCTATTTGTTTCTGCGTAGCCTGAATCTGATTATTGATTTCCAATAATCCTTTGGCCTTCTCTTCAATGGCCTTACGTAAATCATCGGCGGCTGAAGCGCCCGCTGGCGCGGCAGAAAGTAGTAAGTAGAAAGTAGTAAGTAGAAAAACTGTAGCTAAAATAGAGCGTTTCATATCCTCTTTAATAATAGCTTACTTACCGAGCAATTTAATGGCTTCCGCAACCCGCACTAAAGTCTCTTTTTTTCCTATAACTTCCATAATTTCAAATGGGCCGGGAGATTTTTCCAAGCCGGACAAAGCGATTCTGATAGGCCACAAGAAATCCCCCTTCCCTCGCGCTTCCGCAATCGGCATTAAAACCTTATCCAATTTATTTTTCGCGAAATCATCACTGATAATCGCGGAAATAATCTGCTCCGCCTCTTTGAGATTAGCCAG
This sequence comes from bacterium, assembly GCA_030646995.1. Classification (NCBI taxonomy): domain Bacteria; species bacterium. The sequence continues at coordinate 116,642 of JAUSKF010000002.1, forward strand.
GGTCTTTTCTTTAGTGGAAGTTTTCCAAATTAAAAGCGCCGGATTATATTCGGCCACCTCCACAAAAAATCCCGCCATCTCCTGAAAATCAGAGAGTTTCTTTAGCCGCTCTTTCGTGGCTTCCACGATGCGCAAATTCTGTTCGGTATCTTTCACTTTCAAAAGCTTGGCCAAGTCTTTCGAGTCCATCTTCTTTATATACTGGGCGTTCAGCCAATCTAATTTATCCACGTTGAAAATCGCACCCGCTTTTTGGATGCGATTGATATCAAATTCTTTAACCAATTCTTCGGCGGTAAAAATTTCCTTCTCAACAACAGCGGACTTGCCCCGTGCCTCAACCGAAGGTTGTGGTGCGGGGTGCCAGCCAAGCAAAGCCATAAAATTCACCATCGTTTCCGGCAGATAGCCTTTTTCGCGATATTCGTTGATTGAAGTCGCCGAGAAGCGCTTGGACATCTTGCTTCGGTCGGCGTTCAAAATAAGCGGGATGTGGCCGTATTCGGGAGAGCCGAAACCTAATGCTTTCTGAATCAAAATTTGCTTAGGGGTGTTGGCAATATGATCTTCTCCGCGGATTACATGAGAAATCGCCATCTCCTCGTCGTCTACCACCACCGCAAAATTATATAAAGGCACCCGAGGGTCTTTAGCGATTGCTATATCCCCCATTAGGGCGGCATCAAAGGTAATGTCGCCACGGATGATATCGGTAAAAGTAATCTTGGTTTCCGGAACCTTCAAACGAATAACATGACTGGCTGTGGATTTTAAATTTTCTTTTACCTGCTCGGCGGTTAAAAGCCGGCATCGCCCGCTATATTTTGAGCCGAACCCCTGCGCCAACATCGCCTGCCGCTCTTCTTCCAGCTGTTCTTTACTGCAGAAACAATAATAAACCGAGCCTTCGGCCAATAACTGATTAAGATATTTTTCATAAACCTCCAGCCGGTCAGTCTGCTTGATTGGACCTTCGTCCCAATCCAAACCAAGCCATTTTAAACTTTCAATAATATCTTTCTCATACTTTTCTTCCGAGCGTTCAAGGTCGGTGTCCTCAATACGTAAAACAAACACGCCATTGTTTTGCTTAGCAAAAAGCCAGTTAAAAAGCGCCGTGCGGGCAGTGCCGATATGCAAGTAGCCGGTCGGCGAAGGGGCGATTCGAACCCGAACCTGTTTTTTATTCGTTGGACTCATAAACAAAAACTAAGATATAAACTCAAGAATATCAACCGCAATGCGGTCGGCGGCATCGGCTTGGTAGAACGCGGTGGCGGCGGAAGACATTTTTGCTTTCACTTCCGGATCCAAGACGATTTTCTCAACTTGGTCTAAAAATATACTGGGCAATAGATTGTCCTGCTCAATCACTACCGCCGCCCCTGAAGAAGCATAGGCATAGCCATTTTCTTTTTGATGATCAGCGGACGCTTCGGGAAACGGCACAATAATCGCCGGTTTCCCTTTCGCGGCTATTTCAAATATCGCTCCGGCTCCGCCCCGCGCCATAATCAAGTCGGCGGCATCCATTGCTTTACTCATTTCAACCCCGAGATAATCAGAAAATTTATAGCTGGCGAGCAGAATCGGGGAAAAATTCTTAGTCAAAAAATCATATTGATTCTTATAATCTTGGAACTTTTCCCGGCCAATCACATGCATCACCTGAAATTTCAATAAAATTGCTTCAAGATTGCCGAGGATAAAATCGTTCATCCGATTGGAGCCCTGCGAGCCGCCAAAAATCAAAATCAGCGGTTTAGCGGGATCAAAACCTAACGCTACCTTGGCCTGCTCCGGAGAGGTTTTAATCAATAATTCAGAGCGGACCGGATTTCCCACTACATCCAATTTCGCCGTAGTTCTCGGAAAACGCTTTGCGGCCGAACCGAAAGCTAAACCGATAACTCTGGCGAATCTGCTCGCCAGACGATTCGCTAATCCGGGAACTGAATCCGATTCATGGATAACTATAGGGGTAGCGTAGAGAAAGCTAACTAAAACCACCGGCAAAGAGCCCGGTCCGCCCTTAGAAAAAACTACATCCGGCATAAACCAATATATTTTCCATAAACACTGCAGTACGGAAAAACCGAATTTAAAAATATCCAGAAAGTTCAGCAAAGAAAAATAACGACGCCACTTACTTTCCGCAACCCGAGAAATTCGAATAGCGTTAGCGGATAAAGCCTCCCGAAAAGCGCCGGGGTTTCCAAAATATCGGAAATCGGCCTGCACGCCGTTTTTTTCCGTCCAAGCCCGCAGTTTTTCTGAAACGGCGATAATCGGATAGATATGTCCGCCCGTTCCCCCTCCAGTAAAGATAATCCGAAGCTTTTTAGCCATTAATGAAATTATATCAGAATTACTAAAGTAAGCTCTAAATTCTAAACCCTAAATCCTAAACAATGTCTTAATTAGAAAATTTCAAAATTTTGGTATTTGAATTTATTTAGAGTTTAGAAATTAAGATTTAGAATTTTTAGACTCAAGAGTGTTTGCTTATATTCGCCACAATCCCGCCCATTGTCATAAATACCGCAAGGGCGGTGCCGCCATAGCTAATAAACGGCAAAGGAACCCCAGTGAGCGGCAAAAGGCCAGAAATAGCGCCGATATTGATAAAAACCTGCAGACTAATCAGCGTACCGAAGCCCACCAGTACTAATTTTCCGAACTTATCCTTAACGGATCTAGCCAAAAGTAGGATTCGCAAAACCAACAATAAAAACACTGATACCAAGCCGACCGAACCAACAAACCCCAACTCTTCCGCCACTACGGCAAAAATTGAATCCCCGATTGGCTCCGGTAAATAACTTATTTTTGTAGTTGATTGCCCATAGCCAACACCAAAAATTTCTCCGGCTCCAATAGCCATTTGCGCCTGATTGATATGATAGCCTCCACCCAAAGGGCTGGCATCCGGATTTAAAAAATTAGCAATACGTTGAAAGCGATAAGGGGTCATGGCAACGGCAACAGCCAAAGCCAGAACTCCGATTACGGCCACGCCTCCTACATAAGAAAGTTTCGCCCCGCTCACAAAATAAAGCACCAGCGCCGAAACGGAAATAATCACTACGGTAGTGGTAGTCGGCTGCTTGAGCAGAAGACCGGCGACCGCCCCCAACACAATAAAAAACGGAAAAAAGCCCTTCCAAAAACTTCGGCTACGCTCACTCTGGCCGGCCAACCAAGCCGCGAAATAAATAATGACCGTCAATTTCAAAAATTCCGCCGGTTGGAAGGTAATCGGCCCAATCTGCAGCCATCGCTCCGCCCCGCCGGCTTTCAGTCCAAGCGGAGTGAATACTAGGGCAGTCAGCACTATACTCGCCAGCAGTAAAATCAGGGCAAATTTCTGATAGCGCCGATAATAGATATTATAAGCTAAGAAAAATCCTGCCAGTCCCACGATTAACCCGGTGAAGACCTGATGCTTCAGATAATAGAAGCTGTCGTTGAATTTTGCCTGCCCGAGATTGGAAGAAGCGCTCGCCAACGCCAGTAATCCGAAAATTACTAAGAAGAGCAGGCAGAGAAGAATTATATAATCCGGCCGATGACTTCTCATCGCAATTATATCTTCCTCAAAATTTCGCCCGATAAAATATTCTGGTACTGCCTATCCTTGACCGCCAACTGCCCATTAACAATGACATGTTCAACCTTAACTCCATGCCGAGTGGAGAACAACACCAAATCCGCAACCGCTCCTTCGGCAATCAAGCCGCGATTCTTCAAGCCGAACTTTTGCGCCGGTTCGGACGTAATCTTACTGATGGCCTGCGCCAAAGAAAGCATTTTTCTCTGGGTAACCACCTCGATAAATCTTGGGAAGGTATTGGTGAATCGCTCATGCTTCAGCGAACGAGTATCATCCGGCAAGCTGGCGCCGTTGGAGGCGATTAATGCCTGCTCGCGCTCCAAATTCTGCAAAGCGAGATCCAAATTGATGTTGCGATAAAATACCAAAGCTCGTAATCCGGTTAAGCTCATCAGCTTCATCAAAGCTTCCGCCATATTCAATTCCTGATTTTCCGCAAAATCCTGCAAAGTTTTTCCAACCAGATAATCTTGGCCGGCTGCTTGCGCTATCCGAATATCTTTCCCTTTGATACCGGCAAAGTCTTTCAGAAGACGAGCCGCCAAGTCGGGATTTTTTAAATATGAAAGCATTATTTCCAAATTTCCAACCTGCGCCCAAGCCGGTAGTAGTGTGTATATCGGAATAATTGTTTCGCCAAAAGGATAGCTATCAAAATGAATATCCAGCGAAGCGGCGGAGCTATGGATTAACTCCACGGCTTTTTTATAATCTTGCTCGAATCCGATAATCGGCTTGAAATGGCTGATTAAAGTTTTAGCTTTAGTTTCTTCGGCAATTTTAATTGTTTCTTCCACCGCCGCCAGCACGCCCTCTTTATCGTCGCGCAAATGAGTTGCATAGACTCCCCCTTTTTCTGCCACTACCTTCACCAGCTCTTTAATCTCTGAATAAGGAACGCGGCGGGAATGCGCGTAACCCAAACCCGTAGATAACCCGAAGGCGCCTTCTTTAATGGCGTCTCTGACTATTTTTTTCAAAGCCTCCAACTCCGGCAGAGTAAGATCGCGGGCGTCTTCCTGCACTAAACCACGGCGAATCGTGGAGTGCCCGACCAAAGTTCCGAAATTAACTCCCAATCCCCTTCTTCCCAAAACTTTCAAAAACTCGGCGACGGTATGCCAATCAATATTTACCTGCTTGGTATCAGTCCACTTACGGATAGAATCCAAGCTTCCCGAAAACAACGGGGCAAGAGAGGCGCCGCAAACTCCGCCGAAGATAGTCGTGACTCCCTGAAGCAAAAAATCCTGCTGTTGCGGGTTAGTGAAAAGCGAAAGATGGTGGTCGGAGTCGGTGTCTACATCTATAAATCCGGGAGCAAGATAAAGGCCGAGGGCTTCTATTGTAAGCTGGGATTTCTTGGTCGGAAATTTGCCGATAGCGGCTATTTTATTACCCTTCAACAAAACATCGGCGGTAAAAACCGGCCGCTTCCCGGAACCATCCAGAATTTTCGCGCCTTTTATTAGAATCATTTGACTTACCCTAAAATTATAGCATTTTGCTAATTAGTGCTGCCGAATAGCTTTCTCGGACACAGCGTTGCTGGCCTCCGGCGGGCCAGCCCGCTTCTCTCTCGACAAGTTGTTTCGGCTAATCGCCGAAAACCAATCCAACTTGCCTCCGAGATGTTCCTTAAAAGCCATTCGGCAGCACTAGCGAATCAAACAAAAAACCTCCCTTGCGGGAGGTTAGTCTTGTTGCTGTTACTTCTTACATGCCACCCAGTAGTAGGTGGTGACGCCCGTATTGCCCTTCTGGTTGGCGGGCGCGGACGAAACAGAAACCATGCAATCAGCGTGATCCTTGCAGAACTTCACCAGCGCGGCTTCATAGTCTTCGCGAGAGTCAGCGGAAGTCTTCACCTCTACCCGATAAACACCGCCTCCGAGGTCCTTCATTTCCACGTCACTCTTATCTACCGGATCAGCCAGGAGCTCCGGCTTCACATCGTCCGTCATGGGCCTTTCATCGGCTGGAAGGACAGGCGCAGGAGGATCGGCATAGAGACTCTGCGGAGAGAACCAAGCGAGGCAGAGCAATGTCAGCGCGGCGAGACAACAAACGGCGGCAAGAGCGTTACCGAGGAAATTCTTCACTGGAATACTCCCTTCATGAAATGAACGTACTAAAGGGTATTATAACAAAAAAAGCCCCCCAAAACAAGGGGGCTAATCTATGCCGACACTACCAGATGATCATATGCCGCGAGCGTAAGGAACTCGGGGAACTTTTCGGAAAATACCATCTCCCGGAAAATCTTTTCGGCGAGGTTAAACTTCCCGCCCGCCCAGGCGGGCAAGCCCCGCAAATCCTGCATCACTTCCTTAATCACTTCATCCAAAGCCTTAGCCGAACACATTTCCACGTTGTGCTTCCGCCACTGCCAAATCTGTGCGCGAGAAATCTCTGCCGTCGCCGCATCTTCCATTAGGTTGTTCAAAGTGACACAACCGACGCCCCGCAGCCAAGCCTCCAGATACTGGATGCCGATACTGACATTACTGTATACGCCATCGCCGCTAATTGCCCCCTTCGGAACGCGGAGCAAATCTTCCGCGGTGACATGGACATCTTCACGCAAAACATCCAGCTGATTCGGCCCGGGCATTCCCAGATCGAAAATTTCTTTCACATCCGGAACATACGCCGGATGAGAAACCCATTTACCATCAAAGCCCAACCCTATCTCACGCGCAGAATCAGCTTTAACTTTCAGGCTATTTGCGATGTTAACTTTCTCATCCTTGCTGGGACTCTGCGCCGCCATTCCGCCCATCGCGAGAGCTCCCCGCTTATGACAGGTCTCCACCAGAAGATCAGCATACGGAGCGAGAAAACCTCCGTCCATTTTCAAAGTGGAGCGGTCCGGCAAAACAAAACGCGGATGAGCAGAAAGCTTCTTGATGTAGCTGAAAATGTAGTCCCAGCGGCCGCAATTCAGGCCAGCCGAATGCTCGCGAAGAGCATAGAGAATTTCTTCCATCTGGAACGCCGCCGGCAAAGTCTCAATCAGCACGGTCGCGCGGATAATTCCCCGCGGCAAACCAAACTGGTCTTCAGACCACCGGAAGATTGCATCCCAAAGCATCGCTTCGACAGAGCTCTCCATTTTAGGAAGGTAGAGATAAACTCCCGTACCTTTATCTACGAGTGCCTGAGCGTTATGGAAAAAATACATTCCGAAGTCGAACAAACTCGCCGACATCGGCTTGCCGTCCACCAGCACGTGCTTCTCCGGCAAATGCCAGCCGCGAGGACGGAAAAACTGCACAGCTGTTTTTTCTTTCAGCGCATACTTTTTCCTGCCGGTCTCAAAATCAATCTGCCTTCTTACAGCGTCAAAAAGATTAATCTGCCCGTTGACGATATTCGCCCAAGTCGGAGCATCGGAATCTTCCGAGTCCGCCATGTAGCAATTCGCCCCGGAGTTCAAAGCATTAATTACCATCTTCCGGCTTGATGCCGGCCCGGTAATCTCCACTCGCCTATCTTCCAGATCTTTCGGAGCCGGAACAACTTTCCATTCGGAAGTACGAATAACCGTATTGCCGAAAGAAAGGCTACGGAAATCGCCGGTGTCTAGCCTGCGCTGGAAAACATCTCGCCACTCCAAATTTTTCCTGCGAATATCTCCGAACTCTTTATTAAGTTCGCCAACGAAGCGCAGGGCTTCAGGCGTCAGAATTTTCTCGTCCCCTTCTACCTTCGGACCTCTGACTCGGACGTCAGTATTCACAAACCTCTCCTTTTCAATGGACCGAGAAGAGCATATCAAAAAACCTTAGATTTAAAAAGCCACCCTCATGGGTGGCTAAATTTCACAAACTCCTCCGGCACAAGCTGCTTCCTTCGCGCCCTTGGTTTCATCATCCTGCTCATAAAGCACGATATCAGCGAAGTTAATTTCCGGAAGCTTGGCCTTCAACTCCCGATATTTTTCTTCAGCGGTTTTTACTACCACCATTTCTCCGGTTTTTTCATTCACGGCTACATCATCCATAATTTCCTCATAAGGAGATTGCACGTAAACGTTCTGCTCGGAGAAGAAAGCCAGACCACCCACCATATCCCAATTTTTCCTCACCCAATGCACTGCCTCAATCCACTCTTCGGGCTTGATGTAAATCGAAGCCGAGGGATTGTGCTCGGTATAATTCTCTTTAAGAATTTTCCAATAATCCAGCTGCTGCACGACATTTTTATCGCGGCGGGTAATTGCTCCCTCTGGAGCTTTGACCACGAAAGTAATCACATAATTCGCCAGAGCACCCGTGCTCTGATAAGCATCAGCTTCATACGGGTATTTCTGCTCTTTAAGCATCTCAAAAATCGGATCGGTCGCGGACAAACGAGTGCGGCGAAGGTAGTACTTAGCATAGCGGGTATGCAGGCCGGATGCCGAATTGACCAATTGGGAAACAGTTCCGGACGGCTTCACACAAGTGATTGCCGTCGACTGATTGATGCCAAATCGCTTGGCATATTCCTTATTAACCTCAACGGCCCTTTCCTTAAGCTTTCGCAAGGTCTCAGGATTACGCACGGCAGGGCAATCCCACTGACCGGTTAGAGAAACGCCAAGAAGGCGCTCTTCGTCACAATTCTCCTTCCACTCTTTGGACAGATATGGAAAATTAGTAAGGGTCGCCTGATAGGTGCCCATAATGGTCGCCAAGCGTACCTTTTCCAGCAAAGTTTCCTCGGTATCTTCCGCCCGACAAATAACCTCCGTAAGGTTACAAAACTGTTTGGACTTCAACACAATTTCACCACAAGGATTAGTGCCGCTAGTGGCGGCATCCTTCTCAAAAATTTTCCAGCGCCGAGGAGGCAGCTGATCTTTCAGGCCCGCCCGATTAAATATGCCCCGTTCACCGGTTCCGCCTTCAGCCAATTGCTGCCATTCTTTCATCAAAACGACGTCAGTCGGCTTAGAAGCGTAGGCAACCGAGTTGTTGGCCATATGCCGCTGTTTTTCATCTCTCTCCCAAAAACGCTTATCTTTAGCAACGCGCATTTCCAAATCATCAAGATTGGACAAAGAAAGCATCGCGCTACGACGCACACCTCCCATTTCTACAATCTCTCCGACCTTACAGGCAATATCATGCACATCAATCGGCTTCAATCGCCTGTCCTGCCGCTCCAAAACTTTGTCGCGGGCAAACTCCATCAATGCCTTCAATGGTCCGGGGCCGGAACTTCTTCCGCCCATGGTATGCAATCTCGCTCCCATCGGGCGCAGTTCAGAATAATCAACTTCCACGTCCTTACCGTCATACCAATGTCGCATGCACTTCACAAACGCATCCGCCCATCCTTCTTTGCTGTCTTCTACGACAATTTTTACCTTAGGCTTCCCGGTCTGACGCTTAATCTGCGGAAGTTTTTCAATACTCTGATACTCCACAGAAAAACCGACTCCGGTACCGCACATCGAGAGATACATGATTTCACCGAAATCCTGAAGCTCCGAAATGGCGATAAACGAACAATTGTATCCGGAAACGTTGGTGGATTCAGCTGCCCCGCCGGCGCTCCAGAAAAGCCGCATAGACGGCATAACTCGCATATTGAGAACCGCCTCTTTCAAATCACCATATTCTTGGTCGATCATCTTGTTGCCAAGATTTTTAAACATGAAATCGAAGTAGCGTTGAACGCTTTCAATCCAAGTTTCACGCCTTCCTTCCGATTCTATCCATCTGGAATACCGGCTAAAAAAAATGTACTCGCTAAAATCATCAGAAAAGAATTTTTTACTGTCAGCTACGAGCTGTTTAACTTTCTCGGGCACTTCTTTTTTCTTTTCCCGGACTTCGGCTCGTTTTTCCCGATAAAGAATGTAGGCCTTGGCGGTCTTGGTATAGTCCAAAAGCATCAAAGTGCGCTCAACGTAATTTTGAATCGTTTCGATATCCAAAATCTCCTTCGCGGAATGCTCTTTTTTAAGCGCTTTCAGCACCTTGTCGGAAACACGAGCAGCTTCCTCCTCGCCACCTTCTCCTGTGGCATTTAGCGCCTTAAAAATAGCGCTGGTAATGCGGCTCTGCTCGAAATCGAGGATTGATCCGTCCCGCTTACGAACTTTGGTAAACATCGTAGTTTCTTTTTTCATCACTGCTCCTTTGCTGGATTCGAATTATTAAACTGCTAAACGGAATTATACAGTTTGGGAACGAATTGGGCAACGAGTGATATCTAAATTTTTATATCTTCAGTCTACTCCCGCTTTTCAAGATTATAGAAGTGCATAAGTACTTTGTCGGTTGTTTTATCCCGCTACGCGGGATCCCGCCTTATTTATATTTAAAAATAGTGCGGCGGGACAAAATTCGGATTTCATGGTATCATCCAGGCAATATGGACAATGAAATTTTCCCGATGCGTCTCAATAAATATCTCGCTTGGAAAAAACTGGCTAGCCGCCGTGAAGCGGACAGGTTGATTTCAGACAAAAAAGTACTCATCAATGACAGGGTGGCGGTTTTGGGTGATAAAGTTTCAGAAAAAGACGTTGTAAAAATCATCGAAAGAAAGGGTAAAGAAGAACTTCCAAAATTAACCGTCGCACTAAACAAGCCACGCGGTTTGATTTCGGCCATTAATGAGAAGGGCGGCGAAACAATCTTTGATTATCTACCTCAATACAAACACCTCAACGCCGTCGGCCGGCTAGATAAAGAAAGCGAGGGTTTAATTCTGCTTTCCAACGATGGAGTTCTCACCGCCGTCGTTACCAGCGAAAAACATCTAATTGAAAAGGAATACGAGGTTCAGGTTTGGGAAAAAATTCAACCGTTGAGTCTTAGGCGCTTAGCGGAAGGCGTTCTACTGGATGGCAAAATGACTCTGCCGGCCGTAGTAGAGCAGCTAAATGACATGTCTTTTTCGATAGTTTTAAAAGAAGGACGCAAACATCAGATTCGCCGGATGGCCGCCGAGACACATCTGACAATTAAAAATTTGAAAAGAATTCGTATAGGGAAAATAACACTCAAAGAAATTGAAAAACCCGGCGAATATCGGGAACTGAAGCCGGAAGAAGTAAATAAACTAAAAAACGCCTAAGGCGGTTTTTAGTTTTGGTGCCGCGGGAGGGAATCGCCTACAACTCTCGCCTCGCCGTCGCTCGGTTCGGTCGCAGGCCGCCCCTCGCGACCCCGCAAGCTTGCGGGGTATCGCTGCGTTCTTCAATATCCCTACGCGAGCCAAACAATTGGCTCGCTCCCGCCGCTACAAACAAAAAATAAAGCGCCTTTTCGTGGCGCTTTATTTTTCTGTTGTGCCGCGGGAGGGAATTGAACCCCCGACGCCAGCCTCTTCCAAAGGCTAGTTGGACTATCTCATTCCCGTTCTTAAAAACTTAAGAGTGCGGGATCGGGCGCTATTGCAGGATTATTGTTGGGACTCACCTGCTAGTCTCTACACCTTCCAGAAAACTTAAACCCTTTCTGGCTCGGCTCGGGATTGTCGTATGCATATTTTACTATACATCCGGTTTTCCCCGAATTCACCCAATTTTTCGATCCGCATTACTACGGAAGGCCCCAAAGATCTAGGGCTGCGCTCTACCACTGAGCTACCGCGGCATACTAACTAAAATTGTGGTTCTTAACGCCATCTATCCAGCCAATTATGCGATGGAATAGCTTGGTATCACTTATTCTAACCTGCAAAACCCCATAAGGCAAGCGATTAAATGGCCTCTTTCCCATACTGGATTTACTAATTCCAAGATAGGTTTTATTAAAGTTCTCCCTGGGAATACCGGTTGTCTTAACCCAATACTTCAGGGTCGCCTCAGCATTCATATGTTGAAAAATTCTTAAATTGGCTTTTATTTTCTCGACCGGTACTTTACAAATCTTTTTAATAAACGCCAAGAAGACATTGATTAAAACCGGATCAGCATTAGTAAGACTAATGGGGTGATATGTGACTTCCCTTCCACCTCTCACAATCGGCCGCTTATACCCCTCCGCCCAGTACAACGCCAAACCGATAAAAAATAGATTCTGAATAGAGATATTTGCAATCTCGCCGTGCGCTAATTTCTGGATTTCTTCTTTTCTTTGCAGAGCCAAATGAGTTTGATTTTTATTTCTTTTCAAAAGGCCTTCCAACGATTTTTGTTTGGACCGATTCTCAATTTTTTCCCTTGCACTCGCGGATAAAACTATGTTTTTCAACCATAGCGACAAAGTAGACTTAGAAATACCAGGCAAGGTTTTCTGGATTTCGCTATAACTCTTGCCCTGCAACCGTAGCTTAATGGCCGAGAATTTATCATTACGCATTATATATATCATAGCGCCGTCGTTCGATTATATCAACCCTCCCGCGACACAAAAATCAATAAATAAAAATCCCCGCCACTATGCCATAGCATAGTGGCGGATATAAAAAACAGGCCCTAGGGCCTGTTTTATTTTTCCCGATACAAAATGAATTTTTGAGTACAAATGATACCAATCATCACCAAAGCAAAAACGTTGACCCAAATCAAATGAGGATTGTCGAGAACCAAACCATAAGCGCACCAGAGGATATGACTGACTAGTGGCCAAGCGGCATAGAAAGCCGTCAGACCAACCTTCTTTTCCCGATAGTGCTTAATAATTTGCGTCGGCGAAGCCACTGAAAAGAAAATGAAAGTGGCCACCGAAGCCGACCATCCGAGCATATCGGCGAGGGTCATCCGGACTCCTTTTTATAACCAAAGGGTTCTGCTCGTATTTTAGCTATTTACCGCTCTTTGGCAATCTTCTCGCGGATTTCTTTCAAAAGTTTTTCCATAAAAGAAAGATTGTGGATAGTGGTCAGAATCGGGCCAAGCATTTCCTTGGCGTTAAAAAGATGGCTAATGTAAGCGCGGGAATAATTGGCGCAAGTATAACAACCGCAATCTTTATCAATCGGATTCTTATCTTTTCCATAGCGGCCGGATTTTATATTCAAGCGTTCGCCGCGCAGTAAAGCTCCTCCATTCCTTCCTAAGCGAGTCGGCGCTACGCAATCGAAGGTATCTATCCCCCGCTTCACCGCTTCCCAAATATCTTCCTCCGAGCCGATTCCCAACAAATGCCGCGGTTTATTTTCCGGCAATAATGGAATCGTCCAATCCAAAATCTTATACATATCTTTTTTAGACTTACCCAAGGAACCACCGATGCCAAAGCCATCAAATCCCATTCCGCCAATTAGTTTCGCGCTTTTCAAACGTAAATCCTTATAAGCTCCACCCTGCACGATACCGAAAAGAGCCTGACTTTGGACTAACGACTTTGGACTAACGACTTTGGACTTGAATGCCGCTAAGCAACGCTTAGCCCAATTATGTGTGCGCTCCAAAGATTTTTTAGTATATGCGTAGTCATGTAAAGGGGAAGTGCATTCATCAAAGGCAAAAATCAAATCAGCGCCTAGATTCTCCTGAATTTTTATAGATTTTTCAGGAGTGAAGAAATGCTTTGAGCCGTCTAAATGCGAACGAAATTCAACTCCGTCATCGGTGATAGTGGTCAAACTCTGTCCGCGCGGAGAATTTTGCTTGTGCGCAAGCTCGGCTTCCGACGGGAAGATATTCGCAATCTTGCTCACGCCATGTTCAATTGCCGCCCCTAAGCTAAAGGCCTGAAAGCCGCCGCTGTCTGTCCAGATCGGCCGATCCCAGTTCATAAACTTATGAAGCTTACCAATTCTTTTCACCGTCAAATCTCCCGGCCTCAAGTAAAGGTGGTAGGTGTTACAAAGCAAAGATTCAGAGCCGATGGCTTTTAATTGATCGGTGGTTAAGCCCTTAATCGCCGCCTGCGTCGCTACGGGAATAAAAGCCGGAGTATTAATCACGCCGTGCTTTGTGTGAATTTCTCCAAGTCTTGCGCGGGACTTTTTTGATTTCTTTAAAATCTTAAATTCCATAGAATACTTAATACTAGCTACTTTCTACTAACTACTAAAATTGTGCGCTAGGCGCGCACGATTTTATAAGGCTTCTTTGTCAAGTCTACTATCTTAGAGCCTTTTGTCTTTTTATTGATACCTGCATGGATAACCGCATCGATCATTTCCGCCGTTTTCTTGAACATTTCCTTATATTGGGAAGGGTCCCTCAACGGATCTTTTCCCGCAACGTTAGCGCTGGTCGCTATGATTGGCCTATCGAAGTAACGAAACAATTCCTTGGTCCAACGATGTTTGGCCAAACGAAAAGCGCCGGTGTGCTTCATCGCCGCCAACGGAGAAAGATTTTTAGCTTTTAAAATGAAAGTGGTCGGCTTCTTAGACTTAGTCATCGCTTTTTTCTGGTCGGGACTAAAAGAAGCGTACTCCGCCAACATATTAAAATCTTTAACCAGAATCGGAAAAGCCTTACCAATCTGGCGGCCTTTTATCTGATAGATCTTCAACAGCGCCTGCGGATTAGTGGCATCACAGCCGAGTCCATACAGAGTTTCAGTCGGAAAAATCATCACGCCGCCGGCATTAAGGATTTGAGTGACTTCTTGAGGTTTTAAGCTTATTTTAGGCATAAGTTAAGTTAACAATGGAAATTATAGCAAAAATCCGCTTAGGTGTCAACCCTAAGCGGATTTGGTGATTACCAGCAAAAAGCGATGAGTCTGATAATGAAAATATTGTATAGGAAGTGGCTGAACGATACGGCCGCCAAGGCCTTGAACTGAAACTGGCTCTTGGCGTCCACGCACTTAACAAACAAAAGGCCCCAAACGAGAAAGAGCACTCCTTGCAAAGCCGCCGCGCAAACAATTGCCATGTTGCGCCCGGCAAAATCACGAAAAAGTTCGTAATGGGCCATTCCAAAATAAAGACTAGCGGGCAGAGCAACCATCAGCAAAATCCCTACCCTTTTCCGTCCGCAAAGAATTACGGTCAAAGCGATAAGCCACCACTGCGCAATAGCGGTCTCGCCCAACACGCCCATCATCTGCCCCACCAAATGCATCGCCGACGGAAGATTCCAGTTGATCTCTGGGGGCTCCAAAGAGTAACTCCGAATAATAATTCCGGTAACCATCAGACCCCAAAGCAAGGAAAAAATCGTAACTGCAAAGCCGATCTTCAACCAAGAGCGCATATCGCTCGGGGGACTCTCTAGACAACTCATCGCTTCCGACCAACAACTCTTCAACTTGCACATAACTCACCTCATTTTTAATGAACAAATCCAGTATAGTCAGTTGCTCGTTAATAGCAAATATTGTATCGTTTCCTCATTGGTCTCATCGTCTAGTTGGTCAGGACATACGGTTCTCATCCGTAAAACATGGGTTCGAATCCCATTGGGACCACAAAACTCAAAATAAATCTGGGATTCGAACCCAGCAGCACACCGTGTTGGAAGGCGCTCGGAAACCAGAAGGTGTCCGAGACGGGGGTCGGGGTGCTGCGATAGTGGTTCGGCAAACATTAGGCGGCAGCCTCAATGCGCAGCGAAAATCCCATTGGGACCACCAAAATTACGAGATCAACTTCTTCAACTCTTCCACCATCGGAACATTTTCCGGGTCAGCTCCGTATGCTTCAGCTAGGTAAAAAGCGGTCCAATCCGCCAAAAGAGTGCTGGAGAATATTTTCTCCCAAACATTACCGCCGGTCATTTCAATTTCTTCAACACCAAATCCCCTGTCCCGATAAAGCTTAGCGGTCACTGCCATCCGCTTTCCGATGCGCGGATGATCTTCTGAATCGCGCAGGAAAATAAAATGGAAATTTTCCGCGATTGGTTTTGCTTTTGGCGCGCAATCAAAGCCGGTCATTTCGTTGTGATTCAATTCCGGAAACCGGTTGGCGAACGCCGGAATTTTCGCCGTTTCGTTAAATTTTATTTTCCAATTATAAGCGACGGGCATATTCACCCGCGAAGTATAAATAACCGGAACTTTTCCCACCAACTTCTCCGCCAGCTTCTTTCCGGCAACTTCGGACGGCTTGGTATTCAATTTCGCCACGGCGGCGATCTCTTTCAACGCCTCATCCATCCCCAATAGCGCCAAAATCGCCTTTATGCTGAAGCCCGTAGCCATTCTGGGCTGGATACCGTCCGCCGGCAATTCAACGTAAGGCAAACCTAACTCCTTCGCTTTCGCCAGCAACTTCCCTCCCGCGGCCACCACTGCAACCGCCAAGCCAAATTCTGTCGCCGTCTCCATAGCGCTCAAAGTTTCTTCAGTATTTCCGGAGTAAGAACTGGCGATCACCAAAGTGCGGCTCAAATCGGCTTCAGCAATTTCCGGCAGGCCATAATCGCGATGGATCACCAGGTCCAGCAATGGATTCCAAACTTTCAAAAGATCCGCTCCCAAACTGGAACCGCCCATTCCGGCAACTACAAATTTGCTGTATTGATGCAGTAAATCTTCGTTCTCTATTTTCGGCGCCCAAGCAAACTGCTTGGGGAAATTTTGGATCGCTTCTTTCATTGCCTAATTATAACAAAAAGCCTCCCTCTTGCGAGGGAGGCGCTAAAGTTACTTCGGATTCTGATCGTCCTTCTTTTCCTGTTTTTGGTTCTTCACCATCCACTTCATCAGGTTGCCCATCATTCCTTCGTTATCGCCGCTCCCACCCCAGAAAGTGCCCTCGTTGGAAGGCATCCAGACGAAGGTGGTATTAGCCGCGATGGCCTTCGCGAACTCATAGCGAGCCAGCGATTCACCGCCTCCGAAAGCCTCGGTCATCACCTTGGTGCCGTCAGCGTCCGCCTTCTTCTTGAGGAAGATGACGTCCGCTTCAGCCGTGCCTCGGGCAACCGTGTTTTCGGCTTCCTTCTTGGCGGTCTGAAGATCAATTTCCGCCACCGCCAGCTTTTGCTTCGCCTGCGTCTCGGCAACCATCTTTGCCGTCTCGGCCTCGATCTGCTTCTTACGCTGATCGATCTTGGTCTCCTCTTCCATCCGCGCCGCGTCCGCTTTCGCCTTCTCCATCTGCTCCTTCGAGCGGAGGGTTTCCTGACGAGCGACCTCGGCTTCCCGGACCGGCTTGCGTAGTTCTTCCGGAACCTCGATTTTCCGCACAAGGCAACGCAGAATTTCAATACCCTTCTCCACGCACACCCTCTTCATCTCTGCCAGGAAGGCGTGTTCAAACTTCTCACGACCGATGCCCTGGATGAATTCCTTGGCGCCATACTTCGATCCCTCGACTCGAGAGATCGAGCGGGTGTTCTGCACGATCACCTTACGATCCAGCGCCGCGATGTCGCCCTGATCCTGAAAAACCTTGGCGATCAGATGCTCGTTCACCTGCCACTCGACGGCCACGTCGAATTCGATCGTGAATCCGTCGTTGGAGGGGAACTCGATTGCATCGTTAGCAGGGCCGGTCCCGTCGCTGTGAAACTCGGTCACCTGCGTCTGGGTACTCATTTGTGTGACCTGATACATGTAGGGGTTCATGAAGTAGGTGCCCGAACCGAGCACTTTTCCCTGAACACCTTTCTGTCCCTCGGTGGCCAGCTCCTGATCTTCTGGCGTTTTCTCACCAGACTTGGCAGTCACCACGCCCACGAAGCCGGCGGGAATCTTGATCGAGTCCACCTTCTCCAGCTTGTACATCGTCGGATGGACACGATACCTGCCGGGGCCAAGCACCTGGGCCAACGGGCCCTGATAGTCGCTTTCCGGCAGACCGAATTCATTGGCCTTCTTTACCGGGGCCACGACCATTCCATTGGGCATCGTAGCTCCGAAACGCTGGTGCAAGACGCCGATCTGTCCTTCCGAGATCTCTTCCATCTTCACCGCTTCGGCTCTCCGACCCCAACGGAAGTAAAGAGTAAAGCCCTGTGAATGGATCTCTTGGGTCGGGCCGCGCTGGCCCGCCTGAGCCAGGTTCTGGCCCGCCGGCAAGCTCTCTCCGAACCGATTTACGAAGTAGTAGAACTCATCCTGATCGGGAAGGAGCCAGCCGACCGGACTCGCGACCACGAGGATCAGGAGCAGGCCAAGCAGGGTTCCACCGAAAACAGCAAGCTTCTTCTGCAATGAGGTCACTGCAATCTCCTTGAAAAGAACGGCTTCTGCGCGATTAACCCATCGCGCCATCGGGTTGTCCCGCAAACGGGACAATGGCAATAAAGTAGCAAGAAATCTTATTAAAGTCAAGGGCTCCGGCCAATAGCCCCTCGGAAACGGCATAATTTGCTTCCAGCGAGCAAATTTGCCTCTCCCTCGCTTCGCCACTTTAGATAAGACCAAGCTGGCGAAGCTCCGGCATGTTCCTCGAAGCTATTGGCCTGCGCTTTGTTATAATTAAGCGATACCGATGAAAAAAATTAGCGCCGCTTTGTTAATTTTAGGAGCTTTAGCGGTTTTTTGGCATTTTGTATCGCCGAACATACCCGATCTGGATAGTTTTTTTTATCTCGGAAAGGCCTTATTGATGCGAGAGCAGGGTTTGGCGGAAGCAACCTTCCCATGGGCCCAGCTGTCGGTCATTAAAGAAACTTCATCTTCCTTATGGTTCGGCTTCAGCTTATTGATGCTCCCCTTTTCTTTTTTGCCGTCACCCTCTCTGGCGATTAAAATATTCGGAATCTTGGTCACCCTTTTCGCCTTGGGGTCGTGCTATTTCGTGGCGCGGCGGCATCAATTCCACTGGCCGATCTTTTGGCCGCTCCTGATGTTTTTTTCCGCGCCTAATGTCACGGCGCAGCTCCTGATGGTCCGCCCGCAAACTCTGACAGTCGGCCTCGGTTTGCTTTTGCTGTCGTTTCTGATCCGTGGCGGCTGGATGCCGGTCTTTATAGTTTCCTTTTTCATCTCTTGGATTCATTTAAATTTTTCCTGGATAGCCATCGCTATTTTGGGCATAGTAATAGTTGGCCGAATAATTATTGATAGAAAAGTAGAATGGCTGAAAATCATCGCGGTACCCGCGGCTTTATTGCTTGGCTGGGTAGCCCGCCCGAATCCGATCGGCGCCGCAAAACTTTTTTATATCCAGGTAGTCCAACAAATATTAGAGAAGCAAAGTGGGCTTCCCCTTCTTTTTGGCACCGAAAACCTTCCCCTTGGTTCAGCGACGCTCTTCCGTAACTTTTCGCCATTCCTGGCCATCTGGATATTCGCCGGTCTAATGCTCGCTTGGTGGATAATCAAAAAACAGCTAGTGGATAAACAAAAAATTCTGATTGCCTCGTCGTCAGTCTTCTTGTCATTGGTGTTTTTCTCGTTAAGCATCCTGATAGCGCGCCGGAGTTATAATTTCTGGATTGCATTTGGAGTTCTGGCCATCGCCCTAGCCTTCAGTTGGATATTAGATTTAGCCAGGCAACGTTATGATTTAAAACCCCTAAAAGACTGGGCAGCCGGAATTGCTGTCTTCTCTTTAATATTTCTGACCTTCTTCTCCGGGTTAAAAACTCTGAATAGTCTGGCGAAAAGCTACCCGCCGGACCTAATGAAAGAATCTGCGGAATGGCTGGCAAAAAATTCCCAACCCGGAGATTTAGTGTTCAATCTGCATTGGAGCCATTTTTCTCCTTTATTTCTCTGGAATCGCTCTAATTATTACATCGGGGGGCTGGATCCAATTTTCCAATACCGCTACAACCCCGAACTTTACTGGCTTTTCCACTATCCGTCAGCCGGCATAAGCACCTCCGTGACCTGCCGATACCTAGAATGCACCAATGACTCAGTAGAAAGCACCTATTCTGCTCTGAAAAACGACTTTCGCGCGAAATATATTCTGGTCAGCAAGCCGCACAATCCAAACTTCAATAAATTCGCGGCCTCCGACCCAAGATTTGAAAAGGTGTTTGAGGCTGTCAATGAAGTCGTTTATCTAATAAAATGAGAGCATAGACACCGCTGATATGTCGCCCGAATTCAAAAAAATAATTTATTGGCTCTTGCCCCTGGTCTTAATAGTCAGCTTCGCTTTTTTTATTCACGGAAGACTGGTTAATTTCTCCGATGCGGACAGTTTTTATCACATCCGTCATTCCTGGGTCTACCGCACGACGGGACTGTTTAATACTTCTTTTCCCTGGGTGCAATATTCGGTAATCAATCAGTACGCCGCGGATATTTGGTACGGCTTCCATATGCTGATTCTACCCTTCACTTATTTCCAAAATCTGACGGATGGAATCAACTGGGGAGCTTTGTTTGTGACCACGATTGCCGCCTCGCTTTTCTTTTTATCGCTTCTTAAGCTAAAAATACGCTGGCCCCTGCTCTGGCTGGGTGTATTTTTATTTGCCTCTGCGGATCTTCTGTATCGGATAACTATGCTCCGTCCCCATCCCCTCTCCCTTGGATTAAGTATGCTGCTGTTTGCCTATCTCTCCACAAAAGAAACCAGCCGGTCCCGCTGGGTGATTTTCTTTCTTGCCGCCGGCCTATCTTGGCTCCATCTTTCTTTGAGCTGGATGGGCCTGCTGATAGTCGGAGTAGTTTCTATGATTGAATTCATACAACAACGAAAAATATCCATCTGGAAATATCTTACCGTGATTCTGGGACTACTGACTGGTCTGATTCTGCGACCAAATCCGATAGGTGCCACCAAGCTGGCCTATATTCAGGTGGTAAAATTGCTCTTTGAAAAACAAGGCGATGCACCTCTCCGATTTGGACGCGAGCTTACTCCGTTTGTATGGGAAAATTTTGCCGACCAGCTTGTGCCCATCGCTATCCTAATCTTGATCGCCGTCGGATTCGTTATTTGGCTAATCGCGACTAAAAAATGGCGGGCTGTCCCTATTGATTTCCGCTCCCCGATCATCTCCAGCCTCGCGTTGGAAATAATTTTTTTCCTGCTGACTTTCGGGGTGGCTCGCCGCTCCAATGAAATTTTCATCGGTTTCGCGGTTTTGTTTGTGGGATTGACCTTCTCGCAAGTAAAAATTTGGATATCAAAATATGAATGGCAGCACTACGCGCTCGGCATCGCGATTTTTATCGCCCTGATCTATATGCCATTTAAAACAATGTACCGCTTTGACACTTACATGGCCGGCACTTTCCCAGTTGACCGCTTCAAAGAAGTGACGGACTGGCTGAAAGCAAACACGCAGCCGGAAGAAATAGTTTTCAACATCCACTGGGACCGCTTTGCTCAACTGTTCTATCACGACCAGCATAATTATTTCATTAATGGCATGGATCCGATTTTTGAATATGCGTATGACCCGAGTTTATATTGGAAAACGCATTTCCTTGCGATTGATGCCGCTACTTCACATACTTGTGGCAAGGTGCGTTGCACAGCGGAAGAAGTGGAACCGATCGCTCAAGTCTTGAAAAAAGACTTCAAAGCGTCGTATATTCTAGTAGAAAAGCAACGTAGCCCAAAATTATCCGCATATCTGAACAGCGCTCCGGAATTTAATAAGGTTCTGGACACCGACCAAGACGCCCTCTATAAAATATTGTGAATAAAGAAATGAAATTTTCCGTAATCATCCCCGCCTACAACGAAAAGGACACGCTTCCGGTTATTTTAGAGCGCGTCCAGAAGCAGAAACCAACTGAAATAATTATTGTTGATGATGCCTCCACCGATGGCACGGAGGAATTCCTGAAGACTTATCAGGCTAAAAACGTAAAAATTATCCGCCATCAACAAAACTCCGGCAAAGGAGCGGCGGTACACACGGGCATCAAAAATGCCACACAGGAAGTAATTTTGATACAGGATGCTGATTTGGAATACGACCCGGAAGAATACGAGAAATTACTCAACCCGATTGAAAGCGGGCTGGCAGATGTAGTTTATGGCTCACGCTTCATCGGCTCTTCTCCGCACCGCGTAATGCTTTTCTGGCATTTCACCGGAAATAGATTCTTAACCCTACTCTGCAATATCGCCGCCAACTTGAATCTCACCGATATGGAAACGGGCTTTAAAGCTTTCCGAAAAAAAGCTCTGGACTCCATAACTCTTGAAGAAACTGATTTCGGATTTGAGCCGGAAGTCACGATTAAACTGGCGAAAAGGGGCTGGAAATTCTATGAAGTAGGAATTTCCTATCACGGCCGGGATTACGATCAAGGGAAAAAGATCCGTTGGACTGATGGCCTAAAGGCGATTGGTATCATTTTAAAACACTGGCTCAATCCCAGCGCTCAAAAATAACAAACAAAAATCCCGCGACACAAACGCGGGATTTTTGATTGCTATCGCTACCGAACTAGCGGGAAACGGAAAGTGAAGTGGAGGCTTGTCCGGAAATTGTTTCTCCGTATTTTCCTTCCACAGTAACTCGCCCAGCGTTATTCGCGATATCGTAATTAGTATCGTAATCGGTGCCACTAGTGAATGAACCGGCCGAAGGATCAAATGGCAAGCTGGTCATATAGGTAGGCACGAGACACTCATAGATGTCATATCCGCCGGTAGACTGCATCGTAGTAGTCGCAGTCGGAAGCGCAGCGCAATCGCCGGAGGTCTCCCAAACACCGCGGTTATCAGCCAAGCGCTGGCCAACCGCGTTCAAGATGGCGTTGATGTTGGCGGAGCGTTGAGTGTTCCGAGCCTGGGCAAATTGCCGAGCCGGGTTCAAAGCTACGATAACTACTCCAGCCAAGATCGCGATAATGCCGATAACAACCAACAATTCGATCAAAGTAAAACCTTTTTTGTTTTTCATAGTAAATAATGTAATTTTCACGACCTTTCTTGATACACAATCACTTCAATTATTATATCAAAGAGTAGGTAATTCTTCGAGGGAGACTGTGGATAAGCTAGTAGAATTGACGGTTAGCTTCAAATTCGTAGTTGCTCCGTTGATGATAGCCTTGGCTTGAATTATTTTATTAGGCGCCGAAGTGGTAATTGCAGACAGCGTGCAGGCCCTGGAAGAGATCATCAAAGTTTCATTTCCGGTATAAGAAGATGAATCTGCCAACTTTAATAGCGCTTCGTTAAGGCAGGATCGGGCAATAAAATAACTCAACTGCTTATTGCCGAAATCAGCAACATTGAGCCGTGTAAATAGACTGGAAGACCCGAGTGATATTGCCACTACCATAAGCACCAGGGAAAGAACGATTGAGGACATTATTGCGATATACCCACCTCTGGGATTTTTTCTATTCATAATCATTTAGTGAGTATTACCGTGTTTAAATCAATTGAAGTGGAAGCAAAGGCGTTATACATCGTCCCGCTAATCTGGATTGCCGGGCGACCCGAGAAATCATAATTATGGAACTCCAGATTCTGAACCACAACATATTCATTAGTGATTGGATTGGCTGCGTTACTTCCCAATTTTAATGTGACAACTCCATTGTTCACTGCCACTATCACCGGATTATTGACGTAGCTAAGTTTATTTACCGACAAGCTGGTGGTTGTAGCCCCGGTGGATGGGGAATTAATCGCGGACAAGTTCTGAAGAACCCAGTAGATTTTCTGTTCAAAAAATTTTTTATTCTCCGCCACCTCTTTGTGATGTCGTATTGTATCGGCAGAATCAATTAACTGATAGGAAGCGAAAATCGAAAAAGTAATCATGCCCGTTACGATAGCGGCATAAATTAAAATTTCTATTAGCGTGAAAGCTTGCTCGCCTATGGAGAGCCGCTTATTGCCCCGCTGTGATAATTCTAAGCGCATCATTGCTTCGCACAGACATAAATACCATATTATCAGCATAATCGATTCCCGTGCCGACCTGCGGGAAATTCAAAGAGGCATATTCGGTCATGGCGTCGGGGTTAGCCACGTTAACCACAAGAAATTCTTTGCCGGTGTTCGTAGTAGATAGAAAAGCCAAATCTCCAGTCGCACACACGATATCATTCACCTCTCCGCCAACGTTTAACCGGTCGCGGACATACATCTGAGTCGTTGTGGTGGCGCCCAGCATTACTAATTCATTCTCTTCGTTACCAACCATAAGATTCCGCTTTCCTCCTTTATAATGGAGGTACAAACTAAGATCCTCGGTGGTGCCTTCGATGTCGTGGGTATTAACGAAAACCGGATTAGAGGGATTGGTGATGTCGTAAATAAAGATATCCTCATCCGAGTCCTTGCTGAGCACAAACAATCTATCAGTCGTGGCTACCGCATCGAAAATGTTGCCTCCGGTAGTAACCTCGCTGAATACTGATGGACTCGCGGGATTGGATACATTAATAAAATTTATCTCATAAGTCGCCGAAGAAGTTCTTCCGACCATCACCGTACTACCGAAAATTTCCACACTAAGAGCGTCGGAAGATCCTGATAAACTCAAATACCCGGTAAGCGTAGGCGCCGTCGGGCTGCTAACATCAATAACCACCAACTCCTTAGTGTCATTCGGCGAAGCTCCGTAGATATAATTCCCATTTTTAACGATGGTATTAATTCCCCCGCTTCCAATATCTAAGGATCCAATAAGCACGGGAACAGCGGGATTGCTTACGTCATAAATAAATATATCCGGTTTACTTGCAGACGCCGCCACTCCACTCATATATACATACGGCAAATCAACTACTACATCCGTTCCGGAATTTCCGGCTCCCAAATCAATAGACGAAACCACCTGCGGATTCGTCCAATCCCCCGTTAACGGATCAGTCTTACAGCTACTTTGCAACGGATCCTCCCAGTTAGTAAGCTCTTCAACTAAATCTATGGTTTTAGTCACTGCGCCGTCACTCCAAGTAACCGTAGTTGTGGCTATTTTTATATTATCGGTAACATCATATATAGAAATTGTTCTGGCAAAATCTCCGATAGCCTCCGACAATCCCGAGGAGGCGAACATCCAATCAAAGCCATTGAAAACCAAGACATGCTCCCCGCTCGTTAGCTCGGGCCAATTCCGGTCACGGATAGCCTTAACAGCATCAGCTCCTTGTTGAGCATAATTTATGGCTAACTCGGAATTCTGGCTATCCACGACAAGTTTCTGCCCGCCGAAAAATACCTGAAAAGCGGCGGTCATAGAAAGCGCGAAAATCCCCAGCGCCACCACTACCTCTATTAAGCTCTGGCCGGAATTTTTTTTAATCATTTTAATAACTTGGTTCGTAGACTAGACCCTCGGAGTTCACATATAAATCCCGGCTTAATCGCCCATCGCTTAAATTAAAAGTACTGGAAGCGGTGGCGCCGCTCAATTGGGTAAAAACAAGCTCGTTGGACCCGGTAATCGTGACGCTTTGCGCCCTTGGGAAAGAACGATCCTGGCTGACAGTTCGCGCCGCAAAACTGGCTCCTTGAAAAATAACGAAATTTTCCGAGTTGATGGAAATTCCGAAACTGGATTGATTATAATTAGCCATCGCTAGATTGCGCGCTAGCTGAAACATTGAAGTCAGCGTATTATATTCCGATTCAAATTGAGAACTATAATAAAAATCTAAGCCCACGGGCAGACCGGAGGTAAAAAGAATCACTAAAATGCTGATTACTATCAAGGATTCAAAGATGGTAAACCCGGCTCTAAGATTACCTGCCGACGCTCGAGGTAATTTCATAAATAGGAGTAATGATTGAAATAGCCACAAAGCCGACCACCACTCCCATTACTACCATCAAGAGCGGCTCAAGAACGGTGGATAAATTTCCCGTGCTTTCAGTAACTTCTGTTTCATAAAAATCCGAAAGATAAAGCAATGATTCGCTTAGATTGCCAGAGGTCTCGCCCACGGAAATCATCTGCGTGACCATAACGGGGAAAAGTTTTTTATGCTTCGCGAAAAACGGCGATAGCGCCTCCCCTTTCCTAATCTCTTCCGCGGCCTGATTAAGCTTTTTTTTGTAGACCAGATTAGATAGCGACTCGGAAGTAATGGTGATTGCCTCAACCACCTGCACGCCGCTTTTCAAGGTCAACCCTAAAGTCCGACAAAAATTAGCTAAATTCACATCCCGCGACATCTTTCCAAAAATCGGAAGAAATAATATGAAGCGATGAAAAAAATATCTGATAGCCGTCACTCGCAGTAAAATATAAGCAACGACCAGAAAGATTAAAAATCCCAAAAATACTAATAATCCGTAATTTGTAAGCAAGTTACTCACTCCAATTAAAATCCTCGTTGAAAGCGGAAGGTCAACCTTCATGCTTTCAAAAACAGGTAATATTTTTGGGAAAATAAACACCGTCAACAATCCGGTGATGCCGAAGGTGGCGCACACGATTACCGCCGGATACATCAATGCGCCGATTACCTTACGCTTTAATGCCTGTTTTTTCTTTAACTCATCCGCCAAATAATTCAAATTCTCCGGTAAAATCCCGGTGGATTCTCCGACTCGGATTATATTGATAAATAAATTTCCGAAAATACTGCGGAAGCGGTCCAAGCTCGCTGATAAAAATTGTCCGTTACTTACATCATCAATTACTTGGTCAAGAATCACACCCATTGCTCGCGAGGGTGACTCTCTTTTTAATAATTTCAAACTTTCGAGTAGTGGTAGGCCCGCTTTAGCCATTACCGCCAAATGACGCGCAAAAATCGCCTGAGCGGAAAGCGGAACCCGCATCGTAATACTATTCAGGCGCTTTAAAAAATTAGTAAACTTCTCCCCTAAACTCATTACCTTAATTATACACTTTACTCGTGCTTCACCCGCAAAATCTCTTCAATGGTTGTGATGCCTTCAACTGCCTTTTGGAATCCATCTTCAATCATAGCAGTCATTCCATTTTTAACAGCGATACGCTTAATCTCGCTAGAATCAGCATTTCTCAACAAGGCAGAGCGCAATTCATCGTCCATTTCCAAAACTTCATAGATACCGATGCGTCCCTTATAGCCGCTTTTGTCACAATTATCGCAACCGGCCCCATAGTAAAAAGTCTTATGACCAGCCAATAATTTCTCCGGTATCGCCTTAGCCAAGCTTTTCAGCTCTTCAGGGCTGATATCTTTTTTTGTTTTACATTTATCACACAACTTACGCACGAGTCGTTGGCCGATTGCGATGTTTACAGTAGAGGCGATAAGGAACGGTTCAATTCCCATATCCAAAAGACGCGGCAAAGTTGTTGGCGCATCATTGGTGTGGATGGTTGAAAGCAATAAGTGACCGGTCAAAGCGGCGTTCACAGCAATGCCGGCCGCTTCTCCGTCGCGAATCTCCCCTACCATTACAATATTCGGGTCTTGCCGAAGAATTGAGCGCAGACCATCGGCAAAAGTAAGTCCGGTGCGAGGATTTACCTGAATCTGCTCCAAGCCATCAATTGCGTATTCCACGGGATCTTCAATAGTAATAATTGAAACTTCTTTTGTGTTAAGCATCGTCAATATCGTATATAGCGTAGTCGTTTTGCCGGAACCGGTCGGCCCGGTGGCGAGAATCATGCCGTAAGGCTTATGGATATTTCTGGTCACAATTTCTAAATCACGGCCTCGGAAACCCATCGCTTCAAGAGTGTAGGCTTCGCCTTTTTCGGAAAGAAGTCTCAAAACTCCATTTTCACCGTAGTAAGTCGGCGCTATGGAAACCCGCACGTCCACCTTGGAATCGTTCACGATTATGCGAAAACGGCCGTCTTGCGCGGCCTGATGTTCGTCCGTTCGTAAACCGGATAAAACTTTAATACGAGTAATTACCTCCGACTGAATCTCTTTCGGAAAATCATAAATATCATGCAATATTCCGTCCACCCGGAAACGAATGGAAAATTTCTTTTCCGCCGGATCAATATGAATATCAGAGGCCCGCGAATTATGCGCGTCACTGACCATATCGTCTACTAAAGCAATTATTCCAATCTGGTCATGGGGTTTGGCGATATTCGCCATCACCGCCGCCCGGAAATCCTTCCCGGGCTTGGCCGCTTCGGGTTTTTTGTCTTCTTTTTTAACCGCCTCCTTTTCCGGAGCTTTAAGGGCCTTGTCTTCAGTTTTTTTAGCTACTCTAGGCATTACTGATATTTTAACAGAGAAAGCTTTCAAGAACAAAAAACACCCCCTACTTCGGGGGCGTCAGGAATAAGTCTTGCTGCTGCGGAAAGTCTAACTGAGTCGCTGGTTTCTTAGAAAGCTTGGATGGCGCCGGAGATTCGCATTTCCGGAAAACCTCCGCGTACGCCCTCCGACGCATCGCGGAAAAAGTCTCCGCTGGAATCTCCGGCCACGCGCCGCGGTACTTCGGACCCTTGTCTATCCACCGAAGCTTACGCCCGGCATCTTTCGCGTACTCCGCCCAGTATGGGTGGCAGACGACCCGAACACTAACTACTTCCCCTAAAGAATTTCGGGAAACGTGGGTAACGGCAGCGTAAATCTTCATTCGCGCCTCCTTATTTTTTGGTTTGGTTGCGGGAATCAGTCCAGTCGGAATTACAGGGAGGATGACTCCAAAAGACTCTTCGAAGTCGAGATGGCACACTGCGAGCGTCTAGCTCGAGATGAATCTTTCGATGGATCCCAACCCAATTCGGCGAAGGACGGAAGGTAAACGACCAGAGTAAGAGCCTCGTCACGAATCGAGCAATTGCCACTTCTAGGCGCCTCATCATTAGTGACTCCTCTTGAGAGTAGTTTTTGAAGAACTGAGTTTCTTAAAAGAGATTATAGCTGATTTTTGCCCTCTTGTCAAGGCAACGGAATTGTGCTAACATGAACCTTAGCTGACGATCCAGATGATCGCTCCTACGTAAAGTCGGAGAGGAAAGTCCGGACACCTAGTAAAAAATAGCGGTTAAAAGCCGCCATCTCGCTCGCAAGAGCAGAAGAGGTGCGAACAGTGACGCCTGCCTCTGAAAAGAGCAGGGAACCCAATCCCAAGCTAGTAAGGTTTAATTCGGATATAGGGATAAAAATTCCGAAGTGAAACGGCTAAATCCTTATCGGGTGCAAGGTCGTACTCGCAAGAGTGAACCGCTTGAGCCAAATGGCAACATTCGGCCCAGATAAATGATCGTCGTCTTGGGGAAGTTTTCTCCAAGATCACAGGATCCGGCTTACGGACCGCCAGCTATCAAAAACCCCTAGTCACTAGGGGTTTTTGATTTTACCTATGAAATCCCAAATCGGCAGGATTATGATCGCCAGAAATACGGTCAAGCACTCCCCCGCCTTCTTCAAACTCCTCGCGCAAACCGGCCACCACCTCCGCCAACTCCACTGTTTCTTCCGCGACTTTATCTTTCTTTATAAAACCCTTTGACCAGTAATCGATCACCAACTTGCTGTCGCCAAAAACTTTTTTCACTCCCGTCTTCATAGCCACCTGCATCGCATATAGGCAAGCTAGTAGTTCACCATAATTATTAGTCGCCGTTTTGCCGACCAAATGCTTCCCAAACTTATTAATTTCTTTCTTTGAGAGAACCTTGTGCAGTAGGTTTTCTCCCTGTTCATCCGTAACACTTATCTCCGTCCCCTTTCCCCTGCCCGTCCCCGCATCGAAGTAAATCCCCGGCTGGAGCTGTAACTTACGACTAACGACCAACGACTTACGACTACTAACTTCATACTTCGCTCCTCCCACAAGCCACGCTTCCGCTTCCGATTTGGAAACGAAACCTTTGTAGCGCGCACCGTAAACGCCGGAGACCTTCCTCTCACAATCTTTCCAAGTATCTACTACATCGCTCGCGCCATCACGCAAACGATAGGCGTAATATTTTTTCTTCGCCATTATTTTTTCTCAAACGCTTTTATAAATTTCCAAGGAAGTTTATCTTTGAGTTCCAATCGGAAGGCCGCTGCCGCTTTGTGACCGCCGCCGCCATATTTCTGCGCCAGCTTGGAAACGTCAAATTTTCCGTTGGAACGGAGAGAAACCGCTCGGTAATCTGCTTTTTCGCTCCAAACAATACCAAATGGAGGCATCAATTTAGATAGCTTGTTGCCGATGTCCGAGTGCAGCAACGGAGAGTTTACCGCCAAGCATTTGCGCCCTTCAAATTTAACAACTTGAGCATTCCCTATCGCATGATCCTGTAGAGACTCGCTATAGCTAACCAATTGCTGACCTTGAAGCATGAATGCCTTAAGCTTTTTCTTATTCTCATATTCATTGATTATTTTGCTCCAAACTTTAAAATCAAAAGCCAAGTCTTCTTTCAACATTGAGATGGCTTTGGAGTGAGGCATTGTCCATTTCCAGATATCCGCATCTTCAACATATTTCAAAAATACCGGAACGGGTTTTTTCGGATGAAAATAATTCCAAGCAATCACCGCCCCCGAATGATTCATCACATAAGACCTCTCCGTGGATATCTTCACTACCTCTCTATTAGAAAAATGGTGGTCCAACACGACCAGCTTATTATTATTCTTCAAAATTTTTCTCATTTCCGCCTCCGGAAACGCCGTATCAATCAGATAAACCTCTCTTCCCTTCACGGAAAAACCAGGAGCTTCTCCCGGCTGAACTCCGACATAATCAGCTTTGTTGCCGAGCTTTCTCCAGGCCGCCCAAGCTCCGCCGAAGCCATCCCAACAATTCTTGTGATAAAAAACGATTATCTTTTTCATTATTTCAATACTACAATTCCGGGCAAATTTTCCCCGGCCAAAAATTCCAGCATTGCGCCCCCGCCGGTAGAAAGAAAGCCAATTTTTTTCCGTAAGCCCAACTCCAATATCAACTGCGTAGTCTCCCCTCCTCCCACGATAGAAAAAGCCTTGCTAGCCGCCACAGCCTTCGCCACCGCGCGAGAACCGGCGAGATATTTTTTATCTTCAAATTTACCCAGCGGCCCGTTCCAAATTATCGTCTTAGCATTTTTAATCTCTTTAATAAAAATCTCTGCGGTCAACGGCCCGATATCCAGCGCCAAATTATCTTTCTTTGCCCAATCTACCGGCTTCACTAATTTTTCCGATTCCGGCAATGGATCCGAGCTATTAAGAACGCTACTGCCAATCAAGACCTTATCAGCTTTTGAAAGTAGGTTTTTAATCACCGGTAGTTTATCTGCCACTTTTGAACCGCCAAAAATTAAGACCAGCGGCTTCTTAGGATTTTTTATTGCCGCCGATAAGGTGCTGATTTCTTTTTCTAGTAATAATCCGGCATAACTTGGCAAAAGCTTCGGCAGCTGCGTCACGGAAGAATTTTTCCGATGACATACAGCAAAAGCATCGTTTACATAGAAGTCTCCCAAGCTGGCTAATTTACGAGCAAATTTTTCATCGTCCCGCTCTTCCTCGGGCCAAAAGCGTAGATTTTCTATTAAAATAACTTTTCCCGCCGGTAAGCCAATTGGGATATTAGGCAAAAATGTCACTTTTTCTTCAAGATTCGTTTCCAAAAACCGCGCGAATGATTTTAAACTTAATTCAGAATCAAAATACTTACTACTTACTACTTGATACTTACTACTAATCTTCGGCCGCCCACGATGGCTCAAAATAACTAAACGCGCGCCTTTCGCCAGCAACCATTGCATCGTCGGCAAAGAAGCTTCTAGCCGCAAAGCATCTTTCGTGGACTCCACATTAAAATCCACCCTCAACAAGCAAACCTTGTCGGTTAAATTTTTCTTCGCCAAATCTTTCAAAGTTTTCATGAATATACAAATATAATAGCAGAGAAATGAAAAATCCCCGAGATAACCCGAGGATTTTACTTTGCAAACTTTATTAACTACCAATAAATAACAATTCCTTCCTGTTTCGTCTTGTCTTCCAATTCATGCCAGCGTTTCATAAAGTGATTGATCTTCTCTTTGCGGAAATCTCCCTTGCCACTTGGGTCGGAAAAAATAAATTCATCTTTCGTATAGCCGATGATAACCGCATAATGCCCTTCGCCGAATTTCGAAGAATGCTGGAAATTGACAATCATCGGGAAGCCAGTTTCTAGAAATTTCTTTACCTGTTCGGGAGTCCAGCGCTGTTTCCATTTCACCTTGAAATCAAAATGCTCCGATTTAGCCAAAGCCACCATGTCCTTCATATCCGTCCCATTTTCCGGCGTCGCTCCAACCATTTTAATTAATTCTCTTTCGGTTAAATCCCGACCGAGATACTCCAAAACAATTCGCATCGCTACCGCGCCGCAGGAATAATTCGTCTGCTGTTTGAAATTCGTCACCGGCAGGGAAAATTCGTCGCCGTGGCGGATACCGAGCTCAACAGAGGCAGACCGCTCATGCGCCTCGTTATAACTCCAGCCGCGCTGCATCAAATGCCGTTCGGTGAACTCATGCCAGATGGTCGGAAGAATATCGTCCCTCTTTAATCCGTCATCAATCCAGATTTCATTGAGAGGAGAGTAAATATAACGGCAACCATGCCCGCCACTAGTGAAGTCCACGTCAACGCTGGGGTAGCTCTTTGTCCCGCGAATAAGGCCGCGAATCTTTACCCCATCAATAAGCCATATCTCCTTGTCTAAAATTTTGCCGATCTTCCTGATCCGCGGATTAACCTTCAGCTTAAAGGCGCGGTGGTGATCCTCAAGCGCCTTCCAGTCCCCCACCTTGTCAACCTTGAGGAGTCTTTCCTGCTCCTTGTAAATCTTGGTCGCGTTCGGCACGTAATACTTGTTCATGTTTTCCCTCTTCATGGTTTGTTAATGAACAATTTACTTATTAATTTTACCACTTGCCAGCTCATCGACCAATGCCCCCGCAAAGTCCACGCCCCGCCAAAAGTTTTTCAAACTTAATTTTTCATTGGGCGCGTGCAAATTATCATCCATCTGCCCGAAGCCAACCATAATTATATTTTTGGAAATTTTTTGCAGATCCGATAGGGCCGGCACCGCCCCGCCATCCACATACCACCCCACTTTCTTGGCTGAAAAAGTCTTCTTCAAAACTTGCTTCGCGGCCTTAGCAATAGAGGAGGCGCGATCCAACAATACCGGCTGGGAAACTGGAAGCGTGTTTATTTCCACTGCTATCCCGCGGGATAGCAGTCTATTAACTCTCTTCCTAAAAACCCGGATTACATCATCCGGATTCTGATCCGGCGCAACACGAAAACTTCCCTTCGCTCTAGCGACGGCCGGAATAATAAACTGGAAACCGGAACCGACATACCCCGCGTCAAAAGAATGCGCGTCAAAAGAATTCCGGCTGACTGCCTGCTCAATAGAAGCCAGCGGATGTTCACAGCTCGCCAGAATCTTTGACAGAACTACTGCCGCGTTCATTTTATTGCCGCCGTAAGTTCCCGAATGGAGATTCGTCTCCCCGGTACGCACCTCTATCTCAAACGGCGCTAAACCCCTCGCTCCGTAACAAATCGCCGGTTTATTTTCCCCAAGCATCCATCCCGCCGCGGCAATTACCCAATCCGCCGCCAATTTTTTGGAATTCTTTTTTAGGAACGCCACCAAAGCCACGCCGTCTCCCTCTTCATCACCCTCGATGATAAATTTCACGTTGATAGGCAATTTCCCTTTTTCCTTTAAAGCCTTCGCGATACCGGCAATATAGGCGAACAGCTGACCTTTGCTGTCGGAAGCTCCGCGGGCAATCAGGTTGCCACCGCGAACTGTCGGCTCAAATGGGGGCGAGGCCCATTCATTGAGAGGATCGGCGGGTTGCACGTCGTAATGACTATAAATTAAAAGTGTGGGCAAGTTTTTATCAAATTTGGTTTCTGCGTACACTAAAGGGGCCGTTTTGGCGGGAATTGTTTCCGCGCGGAAACCCAAAGAAGCTAAATAGATCTCCAGCCATCGGGCGGTCTTATCTAATTCGCGGCGATATTTCGGATCAGTACTCACGGACTGAAAACTTAGAAATTCTTTTAAACGCTCAAGTGTGAGTTCTTTTGAGAACGAAGCCATAATATATAATAAGAGTAATGGTTAAGTACTCTTTTTTGCAATGACAGACAAGAAATCCATAGTAATTCTCGGCGCAGGCTTCGGAGGTCTTAAGGCGGCTTTTGATTTGAACCGCGCCCTTAAACAGCACAAATTAACCGAACAATACTCCGTCACCCTGGTGGACCGTAACTCCTACCACACCTATACCCCAACGCTTTATGAAATCGCGACCACCTCAAAAGAAACCACTAATTATATTGGTCTTAAGCAGATAGTTACTTTTGAGATAGCGGATCTGGTAAAAAAAACGAATATCGAATTTTTGAAAGCGGAAATAAAAGAATTGGACCTGATTGGCGGCGATATTCATTTTGCCAACGGCACCAACCTGAAATTCCATTACCTGATTATCGCGCTGGGCGCGGAAGCGAATTATTTCGATATTCCCGGACTGAAAGAAAATTCAATCGCTTTAAAAACCTTCGTGGACGCCCTGAAAATCCGGGACAAAATTCTCGACGTAATGTCATCGGGGAAAAGTAGAGTAAAAATTGTGGTGGGCGGAGGAGGTTCGGCCGGAGTTGAATTAGCCGGAGAACTCCAAGAGTGGCTTTGTGAGTTAAAAGAAGAAATTCGGGGATGTGACTCTGAAGTCTCCATTATAGAAGCCAGCCCCACAGTCCTTCCCGGATTTGATCCGCGCATTATCAGTCACGCCCAAAAGCGCCTGAAAAAATTGGGGGTAAGGGTTCTTAATAATGAAACGATTGACCGAGTGTTGCCTGAAAAAGTTGTTTTAAAAAGCCGAATCGAGATTTCTTACGATGTGCTTGTTTGGACCGGCGGAGTTAAAGCCTCTTCATTAATCTCCCCTTTGCCCCTAAAAATAGAACGCCGCGGTCGCGTTGAAGTCGCTGGAGGTATGGAATGCCTCCCCCAGACCCCGGATTTGAAACTATATGGAAGGATCTACGGACTTGGTGATTCTATCTGCTTCTATGATCCGGTCAGTAAAAAACCGATGCCCGGCGTGGCGCGCGCCGCCATCGATCAGGCGGGTGTAGTGGCGAAAAATATTATCTGCAATATTTTAGGAAAAGCGGAGCATAAAAAATATATCCCAATGAATTATCCGTATGTGATTCCTATCGGCGGCAAGTGGGCGCTCGCAAAACTCGGACCGGTAATTATCCATGGGTTCGGGGGCTGGATATTAAAAGGATTAGTGGAATTAAACTATCTTCTTTCGATAATGCCATTTTGGCGCGCCGTGAGAGTTTGGATTCGCGGTTTACTTATCTTTATCAAAAACGACCGGTTGGGCTAGCTTATTATCCGGCGTGATAGGACACGGCATTTTCCAGCCTTCAGTTGGGTAGCTTGGGACGGTGCGTAGTCGAACTCCCACTGGTGATCTCTAACGTAAATTCCGGTGCTATCTCGCGAGATAACACTAAATTCTTTTTCTTATAAATTCCCACCGCTTACTCGGATTGGAATACCCTTCCTGCATCGCCACCAAATATTCCCCCAACTCCATAAGCAGACTTTCTAAAATACCGGAAATTTTTCCTACAACGTCTAGATTTTGCGGCTTTATGCCGCGAACCCCGGCTTTGGCATGACGGGATCGATGAGGTCTATAATTGGACTTATCGAGCATTACCTCCTTAACAGACTTTACCGTTAATGGAGATGTCCAAAGTATTTTTCCTATTTCTCGATAACTCAAACCATCTCGAATCATCAACATAATCGTCGCGCGGCGTAAGATTAATTTCTTTTCATAATCACTGATCAATTGATCCAAGAATTTCCTTATATCATCGCTTGATCGGATTGTTGTTATTTTTAATAAAATTTCATCCCATAAAAACTTCTCCCATTCACTGCGAGAAGAAAATTGATTTAGGTTTTTCATAAAAATAAATATACCATGTTATCTCGCGAGATAACACCGGATCTACGCCATGAGTTAAGAGTGGGGAGCTGCCTATAAACTATTCAGCTAAAACGGAAAATAAGGGGTGCTATCACGCGAGATAACACTTAGTAAAACTCAATGCCGGCGCTAACTGTTTTTCTCAATAATAATCGGGGATTTTTTCACCTCGCCACGAATTAAATATCCTACTCCAAAAGCCAAGCTCCCAATGAGAATAATGAGGGCTACACGGATTAATAATTGCTGTTTATCTTCCTTTGTTTGAGGGTTTGACATATCTCGGATTATAATCTATATTTGTATTCAATTGTAAGTGATGGTCCCGAAACTAATGTTGAAATATTTAAATGTTTAAATAATAAAAATATCCTACAATGGCACATACAAAATCAGGCGGTTCAACAAAACTAGGGCGCGACTCAGCAAGTAAGCGGCTAGGAGTTAAAATAAACGACAATCAACCCGTAAAAGCCGGGGAAATTATAATTCGACAAAGGGGCACTCACTATCTGGCCGGAAAGAATGTGAAGCAAGGAGGTGACGACACTTTGTACGCCATGAAAACGGGAGTGGCTAAATACACAACCGGCAAAAAAATCCGCTTTGACGGCTCCTCTCGCCACATTAAGACTGTGTCAGTAATTTAACTTTCACTTTCCCGCGGATTCCTTTTCCGAACACCACCTCCACTTCCCGCTCTCCTAAGAAACGCAACGACTGCTCCAACTCAACCTCGCAATCACTAAAGCCCTTCGCTTCAAGGGCTTTTTTGATATCAGCAACCGTTACCGAGCCGAACACTTCGCCCTTGCTTCCGGAGCGAACCGGAAATTCCAAAACTTCACTCTTCAACCTAACAACTTCAGCGGAATATTTTGCCAGCAATTCCTGCTCCTTTTTTTCCGCCGAAGCTTTAATTTTCAAAGCAGTGGCATCAGCCGGCACAGCCAATTTTCTGGCTAACAAAAAATTTCTGGCGTAACCGTCAGACACCTCTTTAATATCGTGCTTCCGCCCGACTTTTTTCACGTCTTGAAGTAGTAATACCCGCATATATATTTAAACGTTTAAATATTTAAACATTAAAATATTATTTTAAAAACAACGTTTTTAAAATTTCCATCGCCTTAGTTAATTGAGGGTCGTTGTCGTTTTTGAAATCTTCTTCGGTCATCTTCACTTCCACGTCGGGAATCAATCCAACTTTCTCGATAGCGGAACCTTTCGGCAAGAGCCATTTCGCAACCGTGATCTTCAAGCTGGAACCATCTTTCAAAGTCTGCAGCTCCTGAACCGTACCCTTGCCGAAACTCTTTTCGCCCACCAAAATTGAGCCTTTCAAGTCCCGCAAGGCGCCAGCTAGAATTTCAGACGCCGAAGCCGAACCGCCGTTGATCAAGACCACCACCGGAATATCCTTTAAGGCCGCGTTGCCGTTGGCGCGGAAAACCCGGTCATTGCCGTCTCGAAATGCCTCCGTCACCACCACTGAACCCTTCGGGAAGAACCAGCCTGCCAAATTCACCGCTACCTCCAAAAATCCTCCGGGATCATTTCGCATATCAAGCACGATTCCATCTGCGCCCCTCACTGAACCGTCTAAGATTGCCCGATAGAAAAGATTGGGGGCATTTTCGTTGAACGAATAAAGTTTAATATGCAAAATATTCCCCTCCTTCACGTCCCAATCCAGAGTCGGTGATTTGATCTCCTCGCGAGTGATAGTAAAATCTTTCGGCGCCTTGAAGCCGTCACGCATAATGGTCAGCGTGACCTTCGTGCCGATCTCCCCGCGAATCAATTTTACCGCCTCATTGACATCCATCTGCGCCACCACCACATCGCCTACTTTTAATATCTTGTCCTTCGGCAAAAGCCCGGCGCGCTCCGCCGGAGAATCTTTAATCGGAGCAATAATTACTAATTGCTCGTCCCGAGTGCCAATCTCTGCCCCAATGCCTCCAAAATGACCGGAAACATCTTCTTCAAATTTCTTGGCGTCTGCCGGTGGGAAAAAAACCGTGTGCGGATCTTTCAAAGACGCCGTCAAACCGTGCACCGCTCCATAAACTAGATCCTTATCCTTAACGGTACCACCATCAATATGCTGTTCTTTTAATTTTTCCCAAACCTGCCAAAAAACTCCGAAATCCACCTTAATGTCCGCGTCATCAACATTTGTGATGCCTTTAACAGTAACTACTCTCGGATCTTGCTGCCCCGACCGATAGCCAACATAAAAAGAACCGCCAACTACGGATATAGCTAGTAAAACGGCCACTGCGGATTGGAACGCAAATTTAGGTATTTTCATAGTACTGACATTATTCGCATTATTAAATCTTAGATTAGCATTATTAGAGATTACTCCATAATTTTAGCATTTTGCCGTGATATACTGAAGACAATGTCCAGCAATAAAAAGGACGGCGAGAAGCAAGATCTGTTCGGAAACCAAAAATCCGAGATGGATCCAATGGGTAAAATGACCAGTTCATATATACAGGAACTTCGCCGCCGAACATCCGAAAGCCGAGCCTATAAGTCCTACCAGTTGACTGGACTGGAGATAGCGAATATTTTAGAGGACTGGGAGCATAAGGCTCTCTATATGCGCTTAGCTAAAGTCCACGGCGAATCCAAAATGATGCAATTGGCAAAAAGCGTCGTAGAAAGAAAAAATATAGAAAACAAAGGCGCTTACTTTATGAGTGTGTTGAAATCAGAAAAAGACCCTAAAAAGAAACCTTTCAACGGCCGCCTGACAGGGCTTTAAATATTTAAATGTTTAAATAATAGAAATATCCTACAATGGCAAAGATCGTTACAATTCAAAACAAAAAAGACGAGAAGTTCCTGCGGCAAAAGACCGCCAATTTTGATTTCACTCAATTTTCTAAAAAAGAAATCCGAGAGCTGATTAAAAGAATGCGCCGCGATATGCACGAGGCCGACGGGATCGGCTTAAGCGCCAATCAAATCGGATTGGATACGCGGATTTTTGTGGCGATAGTAGAAAGCAAATTCTATGCAATTTTTAATCCTGAATTGATTCAGCTTTCTAAAGAAACCACTGCGATAGACGAGGGCTGCTTAAGCGTTCCCGGAGTTTACGGGCTAGTGGAACGCCCCGCCAGGGTCACGCTTAAAGGCTTGGACGCCAATGGCCACGTCATCAAAATTAAAGCTTGGGGGTTATTGGCTAGAGTTTTCCAGCACGAAATGGATCATCTCAACGGAGGATTATTTATCGACAAGGCCAAACAAGTTGAGCGAGTCCCTCTCGTTAAATAGATGAAGTACGCATTCTTTGGCAGTCCGGAATTCGCCAAGATAGTTTTAGAGGAGTTAATAGCTGCCGGATTTCCGCCAGCGCTCGTCGTCTGCAACCCCGACAAGCCGTTAGGCCGAAAAAAAATAATCACCCCCCCGGCTACGAAAATTCTGGCAAAAGAAAACGAGATCTCCGTTGCTCAACCGGGAACAAAGGAAGAAATCCCAAACTTTTTGGGCACTAGCTTTGATTTCTTCGTGGTAGCCGCTTACTCCAAAATCCTGCCTAAATATGTAATCGAGCTGCCAAAACTTGGCGTAATTGGAGTCCACCCCTCTCTTCTGCCGAAATATCGCGGGGCCACCCCCATCCAATCGGCGATTTTAGCCGGCGAAACGGAAACCGGCACCTCCCTCTTCGTGATAGATGAAAAAGTGGACAATGGGCCTGTTTTAGCCCAAAAAAGCCTACTGATTGAGGGCAATGATTATACAACTCTAGAAAACCGCCTAGCGCATCTCTCCGGTAAATTACTCGTAGAAATTCTTCCGGACTTTATTGCCGGTAAAATAAAACCAAAACCGCAAAACGACGACGATGCTACTTTTACAAAAAAATTCTCTACCGAAGACGGCTTGGTTGATTTAGCTAAAGACGACCCAATTATCATTGAACGGAAAGTCCGAGCCCTAAGCGCCGAACCGGGTGTCTGGACCAAAAGAGAAGACGGGCGCCGAATGAAAATCCTTAAAGCGGGAATCGTGGACGGCCAACTCAAGCTTATTGAAATTCAGTACGAAGGCGGTCGGCCCCGCCCCTGGTCTCCGCTTTAAGTCCCATTTGTCTTATTCGCAATATTGCCTCTCCAATTAGCATTATTCGCGATTACTCCATCTAGATTTTCTTATCTAAGTCCTTCAGCTCTTTATCCACTTCCTTTTTAATTTCTCCAAGATCTTGAGAGATTTTTTGACGAGCATCGCCGCGCTCCAGCTCCTTTTTAATTTTCGCCACTCCCCGCGCTAGAGATTCTTCCACCTCACGCGCTTCGCGACGTAATTTTTTTCTGAACATACGGAACTTATGCCAATAATAATATGCCAGCATCGCCAAAAGGGCAATTATGACCAAGACCAGGATCAGCAACCCGCCGACATTCCAGATCCAAACAAAGAACTTCCAAAAGAGAGAATTGACGCTCATATAAACCGGGTTGCTGTCATCGCTTTCCAGCCCGGTAGATAGAATCTGCTTGGCAGTAATGCGATAGTAGCCCGACGGCAAAGGATCGGCATAATTCACAGTCCAATCTCCTCCACCATCCACCTTCACAGACAAAATTAACGGCGCCTTTTTATCAAACTGCAGACTCACCTCAACATTCGCCTCCGGCAAAGCCGTACCGACAATCACCAGTTTTTGACCGGGCGAAACCAGATGCCTCGGATAATCGATAATCACCGGCGGGTCGATTGATTCGATCGTGACCTGCGTCTTCGCATCGGTGAAATTACCGGCTTTATCCAAAGCGCGCACCGTGACCACTTTCGGACCGGGTTTCTGCTTGGTCAAAAGAAATTCTCCAGATCCATCTATTAACTGATCCGTCCGCACCGCGGCTGCATCGCCTACCATGACCTCATAGTAATCAAGGCCAGATAATCCATCCCCGGTTTTGAAAGTAATCCGATCAGGAAATCGCCGGCCATTTTTATCTAGATCGCCGACAGAAAGAGTGATGTTGAACTTCTCTGGAGGGGTCAGATCGACGAACAATGGATAGTGCAAAATCGGACCGGCACCCCTGCTGTTAATGAAGCGCAAATGATAATAATGCCTCCCCTCTTCCAGGAAATTAAAAGTTTTGCTATCGAATAATCCGCTGGCTTTTGTAGAAGCCGCGGTATCGGAACGGTCGTCAAAAACTTCCGCTACGCCATCCACCCCGATTGGAATGCTCCAAACTAACTTCGTGTAAGAATTATTGCTCCATTTAATCCCATTGTCGCTATTATTGAATAGAACCGATTCCCCGTCAGGATTTTTTATATAATGCTTAAGAAAAGGCTTAGGCGGTAAGATTCCCGGCTCGGTCGGTACGCTCGATTTCTGCAAAGTATAATTGCCGCCGTTCAAGGCAGACACTATGTTCGTGCCCTCGCCGTCATTCGCCAAAACAGAACCGCTCGCGAAAGAAACACTGGCGACGCCTTCACTGCGGACTTGGAAAGTAATCTCCAGAATCTTCCCATCGCCGGTAAAGCCGGGATTTAAGACCACGCCCTCAAAATGAATATTACCCGTTGCGCCGGAATTGGAGTAGGACGGATCCTGAACCCAAAGATTGAAAATGGAACCGGTTTTGGAGAGACCGATGACCTGAAGCTTGTCTGTAGGAAAATTCAGCACCCCATCGGCAGCATTCATCGCCTCCGATGGGGTGCTAACCCGGACACTAACGACAAAATTTTTCCCCACAGAATAAGTTCCTGAAGCTGGGGCAAGGTAAAGCGTGGCCGCTTCCGCCCGGGAAACAGAAAATAGAAAGTAGAAAGTAGAAAGTAGAATTACTGAAAAGACGGCGAAAAACCAAAAGCCGAAGCTGGCTATTTTTTCTCTACTTTTCATAAATCGGTGTTCCACGGTATTCTTCTATTTTCTATTTACTAGCTTCTATTTTCTGCCCCTCACTAGCAATGCTAGCACGGCTAGAACAATAATTCCGAAGATAATTGTCAACACATAACGGTACACGGTTACCCAATGCGGCATTATCCAAACCGTCCGAATATTCCCGTTATTATCAATTGCCCGAACGCCTATCCAACTCCCCAATTCCTGATCCTTCAGCAAATAGGGGCTGATGGTTTTTAGCCAGTCCGGTGAATATGGTTTAAAAAATGATTGCTGTTCAAGAATTTCATAATGGTCCAACCCGGAGCCCTTGTCTTGGGTGACGAAAGAAAGGAAGTGCCGGCCCTCAAACAAATTTGTGTTGGAGGCAATCACCGGCTGAAAATCTTCGGGTAGTATTGTATCAATAATTTCCGGAGCGGAAACTCCGATGGCCGTCGGGCCAATGGCGACGGAAAGTTTTTTTACGATAACAGTCGAGCTGCTCCCCTTGCCGTCATTCAACAGAGCGGAAACAGAACCGGCGCTGACCAATCCCGTCCCCACCTGTTTCGCTTTGAAATCGATTGAGAATAAGTGCCCGCCCAAAGCCGGATAGCCCCCCGGAATCGCCCCGGAAAATATAATCTGATCTTTTACTGCCGCCGGCCGCTCTATCCACAAACTGACCACGGAGCCGGCATCATTTATATTTTGCACCTCCAGCAGGTTGCCGGGAAAATTAATTTTTCCCTCCACCGCATTAACGTTCTCCAGGCTATCCATAATGAATTCCACCCGGAAAGAATCCCCTACCCCGGCTTCCACTTTATCTTTATCAAAATAGAAAGTTGCGGCATTCACCTGGGACGCAGAAAATAGAAAATAGAGCACGAAAAAGACAGGAATTAATATGACTCTTTTTTTATACTTAATACTTAATACTTTATACTTCATACTTTTGTAACTAGCCCGTCCAATAATAAGCCAGAATACTAAAATCTCTTAAAGTTATCGAGCCATCCGGCCACAATTTGGTGTCAACCTGATCTATCGCCTGTTTAGTGAGGGGACGCTTCCACCAATAAGCCGTAATGGAAAAATCCACCAAATTCACCCGGCAATCATTATTCACATCGGCCTTCAAGGGACATTTTGATGATGGAATATTAAGAACGTTCTTATTTCCTACTAAAAACGCCAGCACCGGGCTGAAAATACTCACCTCTCCCTGATGGGAGGATAGGGATTTAGTGAAGTGCTGGCCCAGCTCCAGCGGACCGGTACCGAAATTATAGGCATAGGTGCCATCCACGGCGGCATTTGCCTGAACCACAAATTCCTCCGGAGAATTGACTAAAATAGTAACTTCCGCCTGCTTGGCGGACTGACCATCAATAGCGATCGGGTCTCCCTTTCTTACCTCGCTTTTATCAATGCCAATCGTGGGCGGAACAAAGATACCGTCCACATTTGTGACTCTCCCCGCCACCAAGTTCACCGGAAATGAAAGTAGTGAGGACCGGCGACCCCGAAAATCCTCGGCATAAACACTAAAAAGGTACATTCCGGGAGTCTGGTCGGTAAGCAGGATAGCAAAATCTGCTTCCCTATTCGCGGTCTTTAAAGCGGCCACCCGCGCATCGCGGAGCAGAGTCACCGTCTGCGCCGGATAAGCTTTCCCGGTAAAAGACACGGTCGCCGTTGTCGATCCGCCACCGCCTCCCCCGCCTCCTCCCCCACCGCCTCCACCCCCACTCGGCGAAGGGGCCGGCGACGGAGTCGGTGATGGAGCCGGAGCTGGCGCTGTTGGAGTAGCTGAAACCTGTGAAGAAGTAGCAATGGTGTTGCCAAATGCGTCTTCAGGCCGGATTATAAAATAGTAAGCAGTGCCGGCAGTCAGACCCGTTCGGGAACTGCTGGTAACATCTCCCAGATCGGTGTATGTGTAGGGGCCGCCGGAGGTGGTAGATTGGCCGACATTATATCCGGAAACTGTCCAGCCCAAAAAACCGCTGGCGGCTGTCCAAGAGAGGTCAACCTTCTCCGCGCCCGCGGTCGCGGTAATCACCGGCGTAGTAACGAACGGAAAATATAAAAACCCGGAATTTACACCAAAATTTCCGGCACTAACAGTGGCTGTTCCTATAGTGAACTGGGAAATTACGCTGGTTAGCCCGAAATTGTCGGACGTAGAATAACCGCCAGGAGCCACCACCGGATCCTTCACTTTATAATTATCCGAGGTCAATTCTTGAGCCAAAGCCACATTCGCTAAAAGCAATAATGCCCATAGCAGAAAAGCAGCCCGGAAATTTAGCCAAGTTCGCATACCATTATATTATATAATACTGGATAAATAACAGACTCTATTGCGTCTCCGATATGCCGAGATCTCGGCAAATCTTTTTCACAAGAAAATTATTAACTTCCGCGTGCCTTGGAACAGTAGAGACGCGCTTCAACTCCGGATTAAAAAATACGCTGTGCTTCGCGCCCTCTCTTACGAAAACACACCCGCATTTTAATAAATGCCTTACCAAATCCCTCTTTTTCATTAAAATGAGACTGAAATGGGCTCCCTAGAAAGCTTGCCCGAGATTTCCTTTTTGCTAAGCATTTTATTGGTTTCTAGCACAAGCAGTAGCGCTTCTTTCAAATTTTCTTTTAATTTTTTTAATGTCCGCCCTTGGGTGTTAACTCCCGGAACCTCTTCTATCCAGCCAATGTAAAACCGGCCGTCTTTTTTATAAACCGCTGTAAATTGTCGTTTTAACATATCTTAACTATACCAAAGTCGTAGCCGGTTATTCAATATATCAAAAATCTATCTTTATTTAACCAAACCTTGAACCGAAATAAGCTTTCCAACACTTTTCCATACATCCCCACATATAACACTTATATCCTGGTCAGGACATGAGTGTTATATAGAAAAACGAGGGAGTTTTGTTTACTCACCGGACGGCGGTTCGCTAGCTGGAGGTGAAGTTGGCTCCGGGGCGAGCTCTATTGTGGGTTCTGATGCGGGTTCGCTGGCTGGAATAGGAGTAGGGTCGGGTTCAGGAGTCGGTCCGCCGGCTGGCGGAGGAGCTGGCTCTGGGGCGGGCTCGGATTCTGGCTCCGGTTCGATTGCGGGAACAGGAGTAGGTTCAGGAGCCGAGGCTGGAACTGGTGCTGCCGTGTCCTCTACAACAGGAGCTGACTCTTCTGGAGTAGAAGTCG
This sequence comes from bacterium, assembly GCA_030646995.1. Lineage (NCBI taxonomy): Bacteria > bacterium. Next base: position 161,000 of record JAUSKF010000002.1, read on the forward strand.
CGTCAGGAACCGGATCGGCTGGCGGAGTCGGTTCCGGCGCCGAAATTACCTCCGGTTCGGCTATAGGAGTAACTTCTTCGGTAGCTACCTCCTCTCCAGACTCCGGACTAACAACTTCTTCTACTACCACAACATTCTGGTCATAAACCACCACCTCCCTAGTCGCAGTGGTCGTATTCCCATCGTTATCCGTAGCGGTATAAGTGATAGTGCTCGTACCAATCTCTGAAGTATTTATTTCTGCTCCAGAAACCTGCACTCCCAAATTGTTATCCTCATCGTCGGTTACCGTTGCGCCGAGGTCGTTGTAAGTCTCTCCGAGTTCAATCCGAGCAGGATTATTTCCGTTGATATTTATCACTGGAGCGCCCGGATTTTCCACCACATTAATCTGCACAGGCGCTTCCGGCTCATCAACCACTACCACCGGAGTTGTAGTAGCCGAGTAATACCCATCCTGTTTCGCAACTACCCAATAATGCACGGTGGTGCTGGCGGCAGGCTCTTTATTCTCAAAACCAACAGCCTTCAATAAGAAACCAGTGTAGTTTTTAGCTTCGTCCTGAATAAATTTGGCGATTTGCGCTAGAGCGAATTCATCACCTTCAGGAGTTAATTGCACGCTTGGCTTACCGGTGCCCAAGTGATAATCAAACTTAATTTCCGCGTTGCCATTTTCATCGGTGATTATAGAGCCCGCGAATGAATTATTTTTTACTCTTATCACTCCGCTAATAGACACATCTCCTCGGGAGTTTATCGTGAATACTTCAGCGTCGTTAGATTTTATCACTACTAATTCCTTAGTTGAATCATCATCAACCCGCGCGTTGATTTCCATTGAGCCGTCATTACGGAATAGGAATCTTGTATCTCCATTTTCCTGTAATCGCATAATATCTCCAGAGCCGTGCTGGTTAATCACAAACGAATTTGGAGTACCCGTTGCCTGACCCTGTAGAACACCATCCGGCAAAGTATCCTCAAGATCAAAAGTCCAACCCACTTGGCGGTATCCGACATCTATAAAGACCATCACCATACCCTGGGCGGCATTAAACTCTCCTAAAGCTTTACCGATGGTAATTCCGGAGCGGGTTGCCTTCATCGCAAACCCGGGCTTGCTTGCCGATGAAGTCAGATAATCTCCGGGTTTGATTGGCCCATTTTCATTAGTA
>JAUSKF010000003.1 GCA_030646995.1 bacterium
CTTGATTTTGAGCAGTTGGCGGATTTACCTATTGAGCAATTCCAAAAAGATATTGACGCGGCGATGGAAGAGGTTGTTTCACTGGACGTAATTGATAAGGTAAGAAAATTTGAGATTGGCAATAAAGCATTCAGTAAATTACGCGCTCAATTGAACGATCATTTGGTGCGGGAAGTTTTGGGTTCTAAAGGGAAAAAGGAGACGAGGGAGCTTATTAATCACATTTTGAAAAATGAGATGCACCGCTTAATTCAAGAAAAGAAGGAGGGCTATAAGGAGAAATTGGTCTATCTAAAAGTTATTGCGGCCGACTTAATTGGTTCCTAATTTATGTCCATCCAGTCCATTATTGATTTGATTAAAGGCGGGAAAGCTCCGGAGGCCGGAAAGCAGCTGGCTGATTATGTCGCCGATGCGAAGATCTCTCCGGAGGACCGGGGCTCGGTTTACGCCGAGGTTGCTTCTGCTTATTTAAAGACTAATTCGGACAAGATGAGGGAATATAAAGAATTTTTGGAGGAGGTTAAGGGAGAGTTGCGAGAGTTGAATTTGAAAGAGAAAATCTTGACGGACGGCAGTTAATCTTGTAGTATTGGGTCAGCTTTTTGACTAAGGAGATAGGCATGAGAAGCCTTGGATGGGCCCTGCTGGTTTTTTTGGTGAGTGGCGTTTCAGCCACTGCCGAGGAGTCGAGCGGTGAGAAGTCCTCAATTTTTGATCCGGACCGATTCGAGATAAAACCCGAAGGGCATGCGCGAGTCTACTATGATTCGTCGGCAAATGAGGGAATTTATGATCGAGCTTTCATTTCAAGTTGGGCTTTGAGTAGTAGCGAGGCGCTTAATTTCGCCGCCGGGAAGCTCATTTGGGGAGCAGAGCCTAAGAAGCAGACGCCGCTGGAAAGAATTCTGCGTTCGTTGGGTTCCGCGATTCCTTTGGTGTTGTTGCAGATACCTATCAGTGGGGCTTCACACGAATATGGCCATTTCCGAGGCTACAATCTTGCGGGCATGAAAGAGCCGCAATTTGTGTCGGCGGATGATCGGACCTCTTATTACTCTGATCCGGGAGTTGCTTTCCGACAGATTGCTCTGCAGTCCTTTATTCCGGGAGAATTCCTGTTGGCTGGCCAAAGCTTGGAGGAGTCCGAAAAATTTCGGAAAGACCCCAAGCGTCAGAGATATGAGGCCTATTATCATGCCTTCATCGCCGGCGACGGTTTGAATCAGGAGCAATACAACGCCGAGATGGTCGGGCTGAAAGTGCTGCGCGGGAAGGCCCATCCATTGGATGCAATCACGTTTTTCGTGACCTCGGCCGGAACTATTGCCTATGAGATGGATGGTGAAAGCGATGACATATCGTTGTATGTGAAGGATCTTGGGCGCGCCGGAATAAAGACCGATGTCAGTCAGGTGCGGATCACCAGCCAAATTCCCAAGCTGATCTCCAACAGCTCAATCTCATTCATTGTCGCCTGGTTTGACTATTGGATAACCGGTGATGACGCAGTGGAGCCGCTGGCGTTGGAGCTGGGAGACTTTCGGGTAAATTGGCCGGATTTCTATAGCTATTTGACCCTGCATGGGCCGACTATCAAGGGGGTCGAGCGGATTTCCTGGAGGAACTACGCCGTCAATCTTTCCTACGAGCGTTCGCTGGCGGATGGAAGCCAGGAGGCCGGAGTGCTACTCGAAGGCAATGTGTTTCGCTGGCTGTCGGTTTCGGCTGAAGGAGTTCGTAATTTCACGACCGGAGGAACTTGGGCGGAGGCGGAGATTGCCCTGCGTCCATTGGCGCTCTTCGGAGAGCATGAAGCACTCCGTTGGTTCGAGCTGGGAGCCAAAGGTTACTACGGGCAGGGAGATACCTTCCGCCGAGAGATCGTTGGCCCTTCTCTGCATTTCGAAGAAGAGAAAACCAGCGGAGTGAAGTGGTTCGTCGGAGTGAATATTCCTTTCTAGTCAAAATCCCCCCGCATTGCGGGGGGATTTTTTAATATTCAATGTACATCTCGTCATCGTCGGGCAGATCTTTTTTGCCAGTGCCGAGGTCAATGAAGTCGGTCAGCTCGGGAGGGATTTCATAAACGAATCTGGAGGGAGTGCCGGAGAGCGATAGACAGAGTTTTTTGCGGGCGCGGGTCATCGCCACATACATCAACCGCCGTTCTTCCTCCAGGTCATCAAGCGAGCCATAAGAACGTTGATGCGGAATAATGCCGTCGGCACAGCCAATTACAAATACGCTATCGAATTCCAGTCCCTTCGCCATATGAATGGTCATTAGAGAAACCGGGGAAACCAACGACTGACGACCAACGACTGACGACTTGGTTGGGGCGTCAGAAGTCTGCATCAATGAGACCCTTTCTAAGAATTCATCCAAGGATTTAAAGTTGCCGGCGAAGCTGATGAATTCGTTCACATTCTCAATGCGTTCGTGATAATTTTTGTATTCTTTTTCTAGATACTCTAGATAATTGGCATTTTCGATAAAGAAGTTAATTAATTCCAAGATATTTAATCTTTCTCCTAACCTCGGCAGTTCCTCAATCAGATAAGCCGCCGTTTTTTTATCGAAGTTTTTAGAGAGTCGCTCGGCGCTTACAGAATCTTTCGGGTTGTGCGCCAAGCGCAGGCCGGCAACTAGATCTTTAATTTCTTTGCGCTCGTAGAATTTCAATCCGCCGAAGACTTTATAGGGAATATTGGCGGAGATCAGCGCCTGCTCGATAGCGCGCGATTGAGCGTTGGTCCGGTAAATCACCGCGGTAGAACCTTCGCGGATTTGCTCAATCTGGCTTCCTACGATTGCCGCTTCTTCTTCCGGATCAGGCGCTCGGATTACTTTAATCAACTCCCCTTCTTTATTTTCCGTCCACAAAGTTTTCGGAGTTTGGAGTTTGTTGTTTTTGATTACTGCGGAGGCGGCGGTGATGATGGTGCTCGAAGAACGATAATTTTGCTCAAGTTTCACAATTTTTGCCCTCGGCCAGTCTTTCTGGAAGTTTAAGAAGTTCCGGAAATCGGCGCCGCGGAAGCTGTAGATTGCCTGTTGGTCGTCCCCTACCACACTTAAATTCTGATGTTTTTCTGCGAGTAGGCGAATTAACCGATATTGGGCGGCGTTGATATCTTGGTACTCATCTACCAATATGTATTCAAATTTTTTCTGGTATTTTTCTAAAACTGCAGGATGATTTTCAAAAAGCCAAACAACTTTCCCAATCAAGTCATCAAAATCAAAAGCATTGTTTTGCGTTAAGGCCTCTTCGTATTTTTCAAATACCTTTTTGGTGATGCGGTCGAAATCTTCCGGCGAAAGCATTTCATTTTTTATTTGCCCGATGTGGTTTTGAAGCACGGCAGGATTGATGCTGTCTTTGGAAATATCCAACGCTTTCATAATTTTCTTCACCAGACTCAAAGAGTCATCTGCGTCGTAAATTGTAAAAGCCGGTGAGCGATTCACGAGTGAGGCTTCGCCTTTCAATAGTCGTGCGCAAAAAGAGTGGAAGGTTCCGATAAAAGGAATTTGGGAGCCGGCTAATTGCTTGGCGACCCGATCCCCCATTTCTTTGGCGGCCTTATTGGTGAAAGTAATTGCGATAATACTCGCAGGACTGGCGCCTTTTTCTATCAGGCGAGCGAGGCGGGCGGTGAGAGTTTTAGTTTTTCCGGAACCGGCTCCCGCGGCAATTAAAATTGGGCCGTTTTCGTGCTCAACTGCTTCTTTTTGGCTTGGATTTAGGTCCTGGAAATTGGCCGTCATTTGTGATATTATACCTGTATTAGCAAGATAAGAACAATCTTTAATAAGCTTCCTCTGACAACCGTTATCCCGGTTGTTTTGGTTATTATGGGCATCGGGCTCAACTTTTTGGTTTTGGTCAGAAACAACAGGGTTGCCGATGCCAGCGGTCCGGTTCTGGCGTTGCTGACTAGCTCTGTTGGGGCAGAAATAGACTCTCTGTCCTCTGACCAGGTTTTTGGCGACAATTTCGAGGTGGCCAGCGATCAGAATGCAACGGCCGGGTTTATCGTGGTTGATGGTGACTCGGTGTTGAATGCCGGGAATCCCTTAAGCACTATTTTGGCGACTCGCGACGGCTTACTTTCTTACAAAGTACAAAAAGGCGATAGTCTTTCTAAAATTGCTTCCAGTTTCGGAATTTCTTTGAATACTATTTTTTGGGCCAATAGCAGTTTGGGTAATAATATCCGTCCCGGTCAAGAATTAGTAATTTTGCCGGTGTCCGGAGTTCTGCATCAAATCGAAGAAGGCGAGACTGTAGATTCGGTGGCAGAATTTTATGCCGTTTCTCCTTCCAAAATTTTACAGTACAACAAACAGGCGGCGAATGGTTTAAGAATTGGAAGCACGCTTGTAATCCCGGATGCAAAACCAAAAAAGACTTTCGCGAGCGCCACATTGGCGGATTTACCTAATTATCCAGGCTACTTTATTTTACCGACCACAGGTTGGAATTGGAGTAAGCTTCATTATTTTAACGGTGTAGATATTGCTAATGCTTGCGGCACGCCAATTTATTCTTCTGCAGAGGGTTTGGTTATTAAACAAAATGAAAGCGGATGGAATGATGGTTACGGCGGATTCGTAGAGATTGAGCATCCCAACGGAGCTATTACAAAATATGCGCATACGCAAAAGAATTTGGTGGCAGTCGGAGATTATGTATTGCAGGGAGATATTATTGGCCGCATCGGTAACACGGGTAATGTGCACGGCCCGACGGGGTGCCATCTGCACTTCGAGATACATGGGGCAAGGAACCCGTTCGCTAAATAAAGCCCCCCGCTGAGCGGGGGGTTTGTTTGTGAATCAGACCGAGTCCTGATCGAGCATGGTGAGGAGTGAATCCTCATGCCTCTCGATGCAGGTCTCTACTCGGCTGAGAGCGCCGCGAAAGGTGTTCATGTAGCCACGGTAGCGGCTGTTTTGTTCACCAGTTGGGGCGGGCAGTCTTCGAACTGACCAAGGAATTCCACTACCTCTTCGGCGACGGTGATGAACTTCTCACGGAGAGCAATACGCTCTTTGCGGCTCATCTCGGAACTGCGCAACTTCTTACGGAGCAGCTTCGAGGTTTCCGTGACCGCATCCGCGATCCCAGCCAGCCAGCTCTGGATGGTCGTGCGCAGGTCTCCTGCCGACTTCATCTGCGAATCATTTCCTCCGAAGAGCTTCGCGTAGAGCCAAAGCACTCCATAGAACTCGACGATTTCCTGCCCGGCCTGCGCATCGTGCTGCCAGAAGACATCCTGCGGCAGATCGAGCTCGGCCAACTTCGCCCATGGCTCATCCATCGCCACTTTGCATTCATCGGCAGTGACGATGTCGCCATTCTTGAAAGCGACGATTCCCCGATGCGACAACTCCCGGATTTCACTTTCCAGGTTGTAAGCCGCCGCGATTGCGCCTTTCGCCGCCCTGAAGCGGGCTCTGGCGTGTCCGGTCTTTTCCTCTCCGCTCCGCGCATCCTTCCAGCTTGTCTCGGAAAGCTTGTCCAGCTCTTCCCTGACACCTAGCGCAATAATTCCGTTCATGACTTTCTCCTTTCAAGAGAAATGTATCCCAGTCAATATGGATGGGATGGGGTTTTGGTTGGAAAGTTTCTGAAGAGATTATAGCAGAAGATATGATTGATGTCAAATAAAAACCACCGAGAGAAAATCCTCTCGGTGGCACTTTAATTTCTACCGACGGCGGTTGCCGGTGCGGTTATTCGCAACCGTCTGGCGAACTTCCTGATTCCGCTGCTTCTGAGCAACGGCCGGAGAGTTCAAGGCCATCTGCCTCAGGGCATCCGCCTGCTTCAACACCTTGGCGGCGGCCGTCTTGGCGTCCTCGATGGTCTTGTTGGTCGCCACGGTGATTGCTTCGGCGTCTTCGTGGCAGAAGGTGGCTCCGCCACTTGCGACGAAGACCTTCACGTGGTCACGGCAGAAGAAGTGGGTTTCGTACTTGTCGCCCACCTTGACCGAGGCGAAGTTCCCGACCCGCACCTCCTGACCCTTGAGAGGACCATCCTGGTGCAGGAGCACCCGATCGTTCACAATCAACTTCCGCTGCCAGGGGTTGCCCTGACAGCCACAGCCTTCGAGCATGCAGGAGAGCATCTCTCCCGTGTTCAGGCCGGCCTTCGTGTCGGGACCGGCCGCAGCCTGGTCCTGACGTTTGGCGATGGTTTGGAAGAGGCCTTTCGCCACTTCGAGTACCACCTGAAGCTGGTCGTTCTTGGCCCGCTTCACGAACATCTGCCAGAACCCCCGGTTCTGACTGGCCGGAGGATGACCCTCGTACGACTGCTGGTTGAACCAGAGCGTCGCCGCGCGGGTCATCGGGATGTCCTCGATGGACTTTTTCCCGCCGAACCTTTCCCGGATCTCCTTCGCCGTGAGCGGCTTGTCGAGATCCTCCTCCTTCGAGGAAGCGACGTAGGCGTTGATCTCCTCCACGGAAGCGAGATGCCCGAGCGTCTGGAGGTACTTCATGAGATCATGGATGGTGACCTTTCCCTTCCACTGACCGGACTCCCATGCCTTCCTGGCACCGTCGTCCAGCATGGACTTCACATCGGAACCCGACTGCACATTGTCCGTCTTCATGGCACGTCTCCTTTAAAAAGGGGGTTGCCCCCAATCTGTGCTTCTACCGCCCGCCTGATGGCAAGCTATAAAGTAGAAGCGATTACGAAGTTCTAAAGGGCATTATAGCAGATGGGTAGAATTTGTCAATAGGCGGAAAGTAGGATATAATATAGAAGATTTAGATAGGTTTGCCCCTGTCGTTCAACGGTTAGGACTTCTGCCTTCGAAGCAGAAGATTGAGGTTCGATTCCTCACGGGGGCACAAATTTTGAAACCGGCTTTATGCCGGTTTTGAAATTTTTGTCTTCGAGGAATCGAACCAGCAGCACCCCGTGTTGGAAGGCAGGGCACTACCCCGCGGGGTAGTGCCCGTCGGAAACCAGAGGGTGTCCGAGACGGGGGTCGGGGTGCGGCGAGAGTGTTCGAGGTTGAGCATAGCGAAACCCCTGTTCCTCACGGGGGCATAGTGTAAAAGTGGTAATATATAGGAATGAAGATTGATTATCTTGCTTCCGAATCAGTCACTGAGGGGCATCCGGATAAAGTCTGTGATCAGATCAGTGATGCGGTATTAGATGCATATTTGAAGCAAGACCCTAAATCTCGGGTGGCTTGCGAGACCTTTGCCTGCAATGACCAGCTGGTGATTGGCGGAGAAATTACTTCCAAAGGGAAAGTAGATATTGAAAAAATTGCTCGGCAGGCAATTAAGAATATCGGCTACGACAGCGTTGAGAAAGGCTTGGATTATAAAACTGTCAAAATTACTTTGATGATTAATCAGCAGTCGCCTGATATCGCGATGGGAGTAGATAAAAAAGATCCGATGGAGCAGGGAGCGGGCGATCAAGGCATGATGTATGGCTATGCTTCCGATGAAACAAAAACCTTGATGCCTTTGCCGATTGCTCTGGCGCACGCGCTGGCTTTCAAACTTTCCGAAGTACGGAAAAATAAAACACTCCCCCATCTCCGGCCTGACGGGAAAACTCAAGTCACTGTGGAGTATCGCGACGGCGAGCCTTATCGGATAAAAAATATTTTAATTTCTACGCAGCATCATCCGGATTTTTCAGGGGAGAAATTACGGAAAGCTTTGATAGAAAAAGTCATCAAGCCGGTTGTGCCGAAAAAGTTTATTGATAAAAATACGGAAATTTTTGTAAATCCAACAGGAAGATTCGTGATTGGTGGCCCGGCCGGAGACACGGGGCTCACGGGACGGAAAATTATTGTGGATACTTATGGCGGAATGGCGAAGCACGGCGGCGGCGCCTTCTCCGGAAAGGATCCAAGCAAGGTGGATCGTTCGGCGGCCTATGCGATGCGTTGGGCGGCGAAAAATATTGTGGCGGCGGGACTCGCGAAAAAGGCCGAGGTGAAGGTTGCCTACGCGATTGGTATGAGCAGGCCGTTGGCTTTCAATGTGAACACCTTTGGCACAGGTAAGTTGTCTGACAATCGGATTGCCGATATGGTAAATAAGGTTTTTGACTTCCGTCCGGCGGCGATCATCCGAGACCTAGATCTATTGCGCCCTATCTACTCAAAAACCGCCGCCTATGGTCATTTTGGGAGGGCGGATATTGATTTGCCGTGGGAAAAGACAAACAAAGTTCTTGCAATTAAAAAACTCGCCGGATAGGCGAGTTTTTTTGCCTGTGCGCGCTAAGGGAATCGAACCCCTGTATATCGCGTGTAAGGCGATCGCTCTACCATTAAGCTAAGCGCGCATGTGCCCCCACTTGGAATCGAACCAAGGTCTGCGGATTAAGAGTCCGTAGCTTTACCACTAAGCTATGGAGGCATTTCACGAATTGTCTCTTTTGTACGACTTTAATTTATTCCACCTCGTCTCTACCTTGTCAACCGCAATATCCAAAGATGATAGCATCTTTTTTAGCCAAGCGAAAACCCTTTGCATGCTATCCCCACCCTTCATCATCCTGATTTTTATTGTTCCATAATACAAATTATTTTTTTTGAACCCCTTATTGGCCGGCTTCACAAAACTTTTACCGAAATTTTCTAATGGAATTCCGGTTAAGTCCGACCAAAACTTTTTTATATCCGAATCATTTTGTTGGGAATAGATATTTAAATGAGCCTTTAAATCAGTCGTTGTTACTCCGAACATTTTTATCATCCAACCAATCATAAATTTAATTAGCAATGGATCCGAATTGGTGACCCCAAAATCTTTGGTTTTATTGCCTTCAGCCCAGTAGATTACCGCGCCGAGCAGTCTTAAAACATCATCCGAGATTGGAATTTTTATTTCCTTCTCTGCCAGGGCGGCGATTTTCTTTATTTCCCTTTGTCTGCGCTCATGGCTGTTGTTTGGGCTGTTATGCATAGCAATAAGTCCTTTTTTATACAGCCATTCCTTTTGTTGGACACTCAACTCAATACCCCTACACCATAAACGCGCCGTGCTTTTCGCTATACCCAATTCTTGAGCAATTCCTTTGAAACTAAAGCCATGTTCCCGTAGCCCGCGAGCCTGTTTTCGTTTAGTGGGATCGTATTTTTTTCTTGCCATAATCATACGAGTTACTATATCCTCATAGCGAATAATCTACAAGAGATAGATTTGAATATCTTGTGGATAACCCTTATTTGGAAGGCATTTTCTAGAGAACGTATGGTGGATAGCCGCGTGGGAGTTCTTGTTGGATCAGCAGACTTGGCTCCGATTCGCCATATTTTCGGTTAATCTAAGTTTCTGATATTCGTTGAGTGATTTTTCTTAGTGTGTCCATGAGAAACCTTTCAATCAAGTCTGGAGCAGTCCACGGCCAGTTCCTCTTTCGGGGATTTTCAAACGGAACGCATCGTACTATAAAGCGTTCACTGGCCTTGCCCTATAAGTAATATCATTCTCATGTTCTCAAGAACATAAGAATGATATTTTAGAAAAAAATGGGACTTTTAATTTTTCTTACATAGAGCTACGCTTTAGTCAGCTTTTTAATTAGGACGTTCAGCGATGCGCGAAGCGAAAACTCCGCAGGGCGACATCCCCTCTCTTTATTCTTTGGCGGCCAATACTCTCTATGATGAAAAGACGCGAAGGGAATTTTCAGACCAACTTGTTGAGTTGTACAAAGATTATATTCTTACAGCCGTAAGCAATCTTCAAGAACAGCACGGGACCAAACTCGATTCGGCCGATCTTTTCAATGACGGTGTAGTTGGTTTGCTGGAATCTTTACGGTCACTCGAACTAAATGCAGACTGCCCCACCTACGCTGATTGGATTGGAAAAAATATCCGGAAGGCGATTGAATGTCGGATCTTGGAAGAAATAAGAATGTCCGGTGGCGGAGAGGCTCCGCGTGGCTAACATTGACGCCCTGATCGCTCACTATCAACGGCCGAAAAACTGGGGCAGCTTTCCGGACGGGACAGAAAGAGTTTTGACCGGGATTGATAAAGTAGAGTGTTACAACGATTTTCTCGCCCTGCAATTTAAGTGGGCGATGCTCCCCTGCCCTGAATGTTCTGGGGCCGGGAAGGTTCCAAATGCCGCCTCTGACAGCGAAGACATTGAATTTGTTAATTGCGCAAACTGCCATGAATTCGGCACTCGCTACTATATAGAAGCGGTACGGCATGTGTCGGTTGGCTGTGGGTGGCTCATAGCCGTCGCCAGCTGGTTCTCGGAATACGCGGAATGTAGGCGAGTTGAAGAGATTATGAAGCTGACAGTGGATGACATTATTAATCTATCTGGTCTTCCTTGGGCAGGAGCTCATTGCGCCTCCTTAGTAAGAGGAGCAATCAGAGATGCGTTAGATCCCGGATTTAGCTGTTTAAAAGATTAGGAGCTCTTTGAGCTCCTTTTTAATTTAAGAGAGGCTTTGCCCATGCTCCGAGCGAGATTCCGAGGCGTAGCCCCGTGCGAATAGGATTTTCTGCGGGAGCGTAAGCGTCCTTTACGGACGGCCGCAGAAAATCCGTTAAATGAGTCGCGGCACGGCCGCCGAAGGTCGAGAGAGGAGATGGGCAAAAGCCGAACAATCACTTGCCGGATTGCCGCATTGCCGGATTTTGCCTCGTTAGTTATATGCGGCAAATAGCTTTTAAACAAACTGTTAAACAATTTCAATTGTTTAACAGTTGGGCCTAGCAAATTGTTTAGCGATAAAAGTGTTAAACACTGTACCAGATTTGTGAGGGAAATTGCAGGAAAGTTTGCCGGCAAACTTTTTAATCAAAATAGCCATAGCTATATAGCCTATGAATTATCTTGTAATTTTCGGGGATATCATCGCGATTTCCTATTTCCTCAAGCCATTCAATCATCTGCTTTCCTTTGTTGCCGTGGAGTTTTTTATAAAAGAATGGGACTACTTTATTTTTCAACGAAGCCACATCTCGGACTATTAATTTGGCCATAGGGCCGCGTCTGTAGATCTTGTTCTTTTCTGATAACGCCCTTACTTTGTAGACATAAATTTTATTTTTTAATCCAAGCCTTAATTTTAATAGTTCTATTAGAGATTTATCTCTTTCGTGCATTTGAATTGTAAATGCCGGGAGAGCGAATTTCTTGCCCGTTTTTCCAATAACGGGTATATTGCAAAAGGTAAAACAGCCCTCCCCCTCTACTAGGCCTCGTAAATATTCATCTGATATTATTTCGCGTTCCATGTTTGCCGTTTTACTGCGTACTCATTGTTTCAACTATAACACTGGAACGGAGTAAATCGTTAAACAATGTTTACAGATTATGTTCAAAAGTAAAACATCTGCCATAGGGGCGATTGGAGAAGATCTCGCTTGCGGCTTTTTAATTCAGAAAGGATATAAAATTCTTAAGCGTAATTATTGGAAACCATGGGGCGAATTGGATATCATAGCCAAAGATTGCGAAGGAGTCCTGGTCTTTGTGGAGGTAAAAAGCGTACGACGTTTGCCGGCAAACTCCGATTTGCAACCTGAAGACAATTTAACTAGCGCCAAACTAATCAAGTTAAGGCGCGTTGCCGCATTATTTGCCGGATCCAATGAGGCAATGATCGATCCGGCAAGGGGATTCAGAATTGACTTAGTCGCCGTCTGTTTTAATCCGGAGAGGTTTTTTCACTACGAGAATATTTAGATAACAACTTGACTATATAGTCAAGTTGTTGGAGTGTGGGTCTTTTGATTGACTAATTCAGTAAAAGTTATATTATTGCGGTAGAAACTTTACAGAGGAAAGAGAAGATGCCATGTCGGAAATCATCGAGGTGGGCCGAGATACTCTGATCGAGGTCTTTGATCTGCAGGCAAAGAAATTGCTGGATTCGTCTTATGAACGCCAAGCAAAAGACGGGAGTCAAGATTTTCTTCGAAGGCTTTCGTTCTTGGCTAAGTTTGTGCGCACCAATGAAGAGATTCTTCATCTCAATTTCCACGAGAACTACATTCCCTGTTTGATTGTGATTCCTAGCGCTATTATCGCTTGGTACGAGCAATTGAGTGATGTGTTTATCGGGCAGGTTGGGCATCTAAGTTTGGCGGGTGTGTGCGATAAAGAGGCTGGGGCTTTCTATAAACCGCCTCCGTCGGCTCCGGAAGACATCTATCTAATCTTCGATGTTGAGCCTGGCGTAGAGTATCGGGAGGATATTAATAATGTCCGCAATAGATTCAACGTTGCCGACCGTCGCGGTCTCACGGTAGAAGAGGCGATTGCTCTTCTTTCTTACGATCCGGAGATGCTTACGAGGACTAACCTTTACCTGCTTGGTTGCGCGCCCGGTCCGGGTAGTAGAGTGATGGCGATGCGCGCCGACAAGGGAACCGTGCTTGGTTATGCGAATGGAGTAAAGAGCGTGACTTTCGGAATCCCATCTACGCCGAAGCTAAATTTTTGAAAATCCCCAGAGCGGGGATTTTTTTGTTTTCTATCTAGACCAAAGCCCGAGGGCAAGTTAAGATGGATAGCAATAAATGACTGGGCAATATAAAGAAAAAAAGATTGTGGTGATAGGAGGGGGAACGGGCATTTTCCCTGTGCTATTGGGCTTGAAAACCAGATTTTCTGACATTACTGCCGTGGTTACTGCAGCTGATGAGGGCGGGTCGTCGGGCATACTTCGGGAGGAGTTTGGTATTTTGCCTCCGGGTGATATTCGCAGGGCATTGATTGCGCTCTCTTCTTCCGACAATAAAATCTTATCCGAGCTTTTTAATTATCGTTTTCAGGAGGGGAGTGGTTTGTCGGGGCACAGCTTCGGCAATTTAATTATCACGGCCTTAGAACGCATCACCGGTAGTTTTGACAAGGCGGTGATGGAAGCGGGAAAAATATTGGCCGTGCAGGGGCGGGTACTGCCGGCGACTCTGAAGAAGTGCTCCTTAGTGGCGGAGTTAGAAAATGGGGAGATTATTAAAGGAGAAACTAATATCGACATTCCGAAACACGATGGGCGTTTAAAAATAAAAAAAGTTTGGCTAAGTCAAGTTGCGGAGATTAATCCGTTGGCAAAAAAAGCGATTTTGGATGCCGATGCAATCATTGTGGGGCCGGGTGACCTTTATTCTAGTTTATTGCCTAACCTCTTAGTGAAGGGGATGAAAGAAGCTTTAAAAAAAGCGAAGGGCAAGAAAATTTATTTTGTGAATATTATGACTAAGTTTGGCGAAACTAACGGATTTACTGTTTCGGACTTTGTGGAAACGATTGAGAATTATCTGGGCAACGGAGTTCTTGATTATGTGGTGGCCAATAAAACCAAGCCAAGCCTGATGCGCTTCCGACCATACGCCAAAGAACAAGCGCAGATGGTAGAGGCGGGCGCGAAGAGTCTTTCCGGAAAGCCTGTACTGATAACGGCTGACCTTTTGCGTAAAACCGGTTTTATTCGCCATGACCCAGATAGGGTGGCGGAGGTGGTGCGGACGCTAATTTAATTCGATGAAATATAAATTTTTTACAAAATCCGACAAAGCTTGGGGGGCAATGCTTGAGGCGGTTAACGGCGCTCAAAAGTCAATTTATCTGGAAAGCTTTATTCTCACCGATGATCCAGAGAC